>DATIOP010000344.1:0-8400 GCA_035472975.1 Gemmatimonadales bacterium | reverse complement strand
CCGGCCAGCTGCAGGCCTGAGTTAAACACATACTGGTCCGGCGTACCCTTGGGCCAGAACCCGCCACCGATGGTGGACGAGTTGGTAGAGTCAACGCAGACTCGGCCATCGGTGGCCAGGCCGCAGTAGACCCGGTTACCGGTAAGTGCGCCGAGTACGCTGCCGCTACGCGCGAAGAGGCGGAACCCGCGCGGCTTGGCGCCCGGCTTCGGCAGCGCGTCCGCCACGCTGGGAAGCAGGGCCGCGATAGCCAGCGCGATCAGGGCTGCTGTTAGCGCCCCTCTCGTACGGAATCGTGAGTGCATTGCATCCTCTCCAGAGAGAAAAAAACGTGGTGCCCGGTCCGGGGCGCACGCCTCGGACCGGTCAACCGGTTACGCTTTTAGAAGCTCAATTCCACGCCAAGGCGAACCCGGCGCTCGGGACCCGTGAAGTTCTGCTCGCCGCGGATGTGGTTGTACAGCGCATCCACCGCACGAGTCTGTTCGGATATCGTGAAGACCCCGTCGCCATCGCCGTACCGCTGCTCGGTCCGCTGCAGATAGATGCAGTTGGGCGGAGCCGCCACCAGATCGGAAGTGATCCAGGTAGCACAGGAATTCGCGGTCAGGTCGATGTCACCATTGCTGCGCAGTGCATTGGGATTTGCCGCGGCTTCGTTCTGGTAGTCCTGCAGCTCGCCACGGTGGATTTCACCCCGTTCCACTGAGCTGGTGATGTCATTGGTCGTGGTGAAGACCTGCAGAACGTTCCGGAAGTTGAACAGGTTCCGGACGTCCATATACGCCGTCAGATCGACCCCGCCCAACTGGAAGCCCTTGGTGAGCTTCATGTCGAAGATCTTGAGCATCGGCAGCCGGGCGCCGTTGTAATCGCCCTCGATACGCTTGGCGCACACGGTGCCGGACAACACGTTTTCGTCACCCGAATCGCCCGGGCAGCGGGTGTACGGGGTACCGCTGGCGAACCGGAAAGTGGCGAAGACACCCACGTTCTGGAAAATCGCCCCTCCCGTCGAACCCTGGTGCCAGTTGTCGGGGAAGTTCAGGGCCAGCTGGCCGGCCAGGTTGTGCGGCCGGTTCTGGTCGGTGGTCAGGATCGCCTGAGGCGGAGGATTGTTGCCGCCACCCAAGGCGTTCAGCACCCGTGACCCGAAGTTGATGTAGGTCGACGGATCCGATCCGGTGTTCTTGGCATCCTCAAAGGTGTACGCCAGGGTGCCGTTGAACAGCTCGCCGAAGCGGCGATCGAACCTGATGTCGATACCACGGGCGTTGCCGAAGTCGGCGTTAGTGACCACCCGGATATCCACCGGCGCCTGCTTGAACGGATCGTAGAACGATACTAGACGGCCTGCGGCATCCGACAACTTGTCCTTGTTGTACGCGGAGATGTCCAGCACCATGTCGTCGCTGAACGAATGCCGGATCCCGAACTCGAAGGTGATGGTCTTGCCGAAGTCGAGATCGCTGCCGTAGAAGTGGTTGGTGTTGGTGACGCTCAGGTCGGTGTTGATGCCGCCCAGGATGAGGCCGAAGTCCGGCGCCTGCACCTGGTGGGCGTAGGAGAGCCGGAAGTTGGTCCGCTCGGTCACCGGGAACGACACCTGCACGTGCGGGCTCACATAGTCGTGGCTCTGATCCTCGACCATGATCGCGTCCGGATTGGACGCATCGAAGCCCGGCATCGTGGAGATCCGGGGGAACCAGCTCCTGTTGCCAAGACTGTCGGTAAAGTACGGCCGCGAGGCGCCGGTCTTGTACCAGTCGTAGCGCAGGCCACCCACCAGCACCAGGTCGCCCAAATCGAGCCGGTCTTCCACGAAAGCGTTCCAGCGAGTCGGCTGTTCCTTATATGCATCGGAGAAAGCCTGGCTGGTCAGCTGGCTCGAGAAGTTGGTGATGTAGTACTTGGTGTACTCGCCGCCCAACTTGACCCGGTTATAGCGATCCACCTGCCAGTCGAGGTTCGCCTTGCCGATCGCCCGGTCTTCCTTGTACATGGAAAGGCGCCGAGTCGGGCCGCCGCCGTCGAGGAAGGAAAGCGCCAGGTCGTTGGCAATCGGACCACGGCTGGAGGTCGAGTAGGGGTTGTTCCGGTACAGCTCTCTCAGCTCGTACTGCGCGGTGTTGTCCAGGTCGTAGGGCGACCGCCGGCCCACGTTGCGCTGGAAGTTCCGCACCAGCTGCTGGTCGAGCGGGAAGTTGTCGAAGTTGAACTGGAAGTCCATCGGCTTGACGATGAACCCGCCCCAGGGATTCCGGGTGTCCTGCTCGCTGCTCGTGGTGAGCGGTCCCTCGATTGCCCGGTCCCACTGGTACGACGCATACACGTCAAGCGCCAGAGCCCGCTCCGCCGACTTGGAGAGGTTCTGGGTGATGTTCAGGGTAGCCACGTTATTGCCGGTGTACAGCGCATCGAAGTCAACACTGGCGCCGAACATCCGGCTGTAGCTGAAATTGCGCGAGTTGAGCTGGTTACGCAGGAAGCTCAACGCGGCCCGGGAGCCGGTGCCGTAGGTGTACGACAGCTTGGCGCTCGCCTGATAAGTCGACGTCGGGGAAACCGGCGCCTGGCCACCGCGGCACGACAGCCCGTAGTTGTTGCGGATGTCCGCGACATGCGGGTTGGTCGGGTCTGCCGCACCGGCGTCCTTGAAGGCGTCACAGGAGCCGCGGTACACCGCGAACTTGTAGATGTTCACGCTGTCGGTGCCGCCGGCGACGGGCACCGCCACCGTGGTATCGATTCCGGCGCTGACCAGAATCGGGGCCTTCTCGGCGTTGAATCCCTGCGCCGTGCCGGGGGCCGCGAAGTCGGCCGATCCACCCGTCGACTGGCCCAGCAGGTCACCGCTCAGGTAGAAGCTGAGGTTGCCGGTGATGGGGCCGCCGAAGCCGAGCCGCACCCGGTTGAGCCCGACGCTGTTGTTGAGCCCGGTGAGCGCGTCGCTTTCATAACCGAAGGTCCCGCTCCAGGCAGTCCCACCGCCCCGAGTCTGGACCGCGATCACGCCCGACTGAGCGTTGCCGAACTCCGCCGACGAGGCGCCGGTGGTCACCGAGGCGTCTTCGAATCCGCCCGGAGAAACCGCGATGGTGCCGCCATCCATACCGACGAAGCCGCCGCCCCGATTGCCCGGCGTTACCGGCACGCCGTCAATGTAGGTCACGGCCTCGTCCGTCCGGCCGCCACGGATCGTGATGGTCCTGGCGCCGTTACTGGCTACTACGCCCGGCTGCAAGGCCAGCACATCCTGAATCCTGTCGACCGGAAGCTTCTCCACGTAGTCGCCCTGGAGAGTCTGCTTCGTGGTGACCTGGTCGCGGGGCACCAGCGCGTTCTGGGCTCCGACGACGGTGATTTCAGTGATTTCGATGGGGGTCTGCTCGAGGGTGAAGTCCTGGGTGATCGTCTGCCCGGCCGTGACGCGAAGGCCGGACACCCCGACGGGCTTGTACCCCACGAACGTTCCGACCAGCTCATACGCACCGGACGGGACGTTGTTGATGAAGTAGTAGCCCTGCGCATTGGCCACCGCACCAAAGGCGGTTCCATTGATTCGGACCTGAGCGCTCGCAATCGGAGCGCCAGCCTGATCTCGAACTCGTCCCTCGATCTTACCAGTCGACTGCGCCAGGAGCGTGCCCGCTCCCAAGGTCAGTGCGACTGCCGCGCACGCGATCCATCGCGTTAGGCGGACGAAGGCGCTAACACTGCTTTCTTTCATGGAAACGTCCTCCGAAGACGTGAACACGACCTGCTGCACCGAAGGATCGAAAGCGCGCACAACCGTGGCGGCCGAAAGGCCACGCAGGGGAGTGACGACGCCGGAACAACCTGCAGGAGATTGAGAGTGAAACGGACAAAACGAACTATTTCCCGGCCGCGGCCGTGGTCGGGAGCATGAATATGAAGGCCGTCTCCGTACGTGTCAAGGAACCGTAACGCGTCGAAAACCGAACACTCGTTCTGAGTAACCGTTTGAAACAACAGAGGATGGACCCCGCCGTTTCACGATGGCGACTTTGGTCTCATATCGCTCACCGCGCAATTTCACGCCGGACGAGCGGAACCCCGTCTCCGCCCGCCTCTAACCTCCATTTCAGGGAAGAATCAGGTCCCGTTGGGGCGTGTTGGGGGTGACTCGGGGCCCTTCCGAACCCCAGAACATGTTCACCTCGCTCCGGACCCCGAACTCGCCCGGCAGGTAGATCCCGGGTTCTATCGAGAACCCGACCCCCTGGATCAGCTGTCGGTCGTCGTGAGTCTCATAGTCGTCGAGATGGGGACCCGAGCCATGCAGGTCGCGATCGATCGAATGCCCGGTGCGGTGCACGAAGTAATCACCCCATCCCGCCTTCTCGATTACCGACCGGGCCGCCCGATCCGCCTCGAAGCCGGCAACCGGCCTCTTTCCGGCCGCGCCCATCACCAGCGCGATCGCCGCGTCGCGCGCATCCCGTACCGTCTCCCAGACCCGCTGCACCTTCTCGGGTGGCCGGGCTCCGCTGAATCCCATCCAGGTCTGATCCGCAAACACGGTCGCCAGACCGCGTCCTGCCCAGAGGTCGAGCAGCACTACCTGCTCTTTCTTTAGCACGGCGTCGGTTCCCTTGACCGGTTCGTAATGCGGGTTCGCCGCGTTGGCCCCGAAGGCAACGATCGGCGGATGGTCGAATTCGAGGCCGCGCTGGTGCAGCCCGTCAACCACCCTCCCCTGCAGCTCGGTTTCCCGAATTCCCTCTCCGCGTGCCACTGCCCAGCGGAGTTCGGCCTGGGCCACCTCGGCGAGCACTTCCGCCGCATATAAATGATCGGCCGTCTCCGTCGCACTCCAGCTGGCGGCGAAGCGGCTGACCAGCGGCGCCGAGGGCACCACAGTCCCGCCAAGTTTTCGGACCAGCTCCACCACTCCGGCAGGCACCCGGTCCAGATAGGGGACCGCATCTTCCGGCGAGACTTCCATCGCGAGGCGCTTCCCGCGGACGAGGGAGCCCAGCTCCTGATGCAGTTCCTCCCACCTGGCGTAGGCACGGATCTGGCCGGGGAAGCCATTCACCGGTTGCAACTCGATCTTGTGTGCCACGGCTGTGGCCTGACCCTCACGCGGAATAAGCACGAACAGTCGCCTGCTTCCCATGCCACCGACTCCCAACACCCGACCGGTGACCGGATTGACCGCGCGAAAATCGTAGAGCAGCCAGCCGTCGAGCTGGAGTTCCTTGAGGCTGGCCTGAATCGCCGAGACTTGGGCAGGAGTGATCATCAGTATCCCCCAACGGGCATCGCCCGCCAATGGCATGCGTCTTCGCCACGGCCGCGGCAGCGGTCGTGGACCATCAGGCCTTCGAAACCAGTCATCATCCTGAGCAACTCGCCGAAGGCCGCGCCATAGAACGAGCAGGCTCCTCCATCCGGAACCGCGTGGATCGACAGCGGCGATGGCACCTGGGCCACCGCCCCGTCCGCTCCCACTCGCAAAGAAGCATTGAGCACCCGGCGCGCCGCATTGGTCGCGACTCGAGCGCCGATCGCCTTCCCCATCCCCGAGGGAGTCACCTGCGCCAAGGCGCGAGCCGGCAATGCGCTGGAGCGGGCAGCATACCGTGCGGCACGCCTTCCCGCGTCCGCGAACACGAGCTGCGCGTCGGGCCGGCGGCTAGCCAGCCGGAAGACGGCAATCGCCTCATCGGTCGCAACCCGGCCGTCCTTTTTGGCGGCGTCCTGATATCTATTGATCTGTGCGGCCACGGTTGCACTGAGACCAAGGCGCTTGGAGACGATCTCGCCGGCAAGCTCTTCGAGGCCGTCCTCCACCGGCGTGTCGAGGTTACGAAGCGCCTCGAGCAGGCTCAGAGGGATGATGGCGTGAACTGGCAAGTAGGAGAATCGGGCAAGAGGGATCAGGGAGTAGTGGGTCCGGCGGGGATTAGAATAACCGAAACTGCTCCCCGGGGACAATCATCAGGAGGTTAGCCGATCAATCCCTTTACATCTCACCTCGGGTCACTTTCGGTTCAAGCCGGCGTTCTGGTCAGCGCTGGCATTGCCCTGCTCGCCTTTGGCTTCCGCGCCCTGACCGGACTGGGCGCCCTGGCCGCGACCGCGATCGGCAGCGCCATCCTCATCGGAACCGGCCTCCCCGGCGGGGCCGCGCTCCTCACTTTCTTTATAGGAAGCAGTATCGTATCCCGGGTAAGCCCGGATCCCGCCAGCCGTCTGGGGGCAAAGGGCTCCCGCCGCGACCAGTGGCAGGTGTTGGCCAACGGCGGGACGGCGGCGGTCGGGGCGCTTCTCGGCGAAGGCGCAGGCCTCTGGATCGTTACCGCGAGTCTGGCTGTGGCCGCCGCTGACACCTGGGCGACTTCGATCGGTGCGTGGAGTCCGAGGCCACCTCGTCACCTGCTTAGTGGAAAGGTGGTGCCGCCAGGGACCAGCGGGGGTATTACCCTCCTCGGAACGGTGGGGGCGCTGGGCGGAGCGGTGATGGTCGCCGGAGTGGGAACATTGGCATCCCACCAGGGTGGGCTTCTTCCCTTCGCCACAATGGTCGGTCTCGCCGGCATGCTGGCGGACTCGGCGCTGGGAGCAGGGCTGCAGGGACGGTTCTGTTGCGCTCAATGCAGGGAAGACACCGAGCGTAGAGTGCATCACTGTGGGACGCGTAGCGTACCGCGCGGAGGGTTGCCATGGCTGAACAACGATGGAGTCAACGCGCTGGCCACGGCACTCGGTGGAATGGCCGGGTGGGCTGGCTGGTGGTGGCTGGGCTCGCGCTGAGTATTGCCGCCTGCACCGCCGACGCTCGTGACCCTGTTGGCATTACTCCACCGAATGATCCGGGGACGACCAGCGGCGGTGGTGGAGGCGGGACCGGGGGCGGTGGAACCGGCGGGGGTGGCACCGGAGGCGGCGGAACCTCGATGGGTGGTTCGGCCGCCGAGGCTCTGGTCGGCGCGTGGGAGAACGTGGTTGCGATTGAGTTGTCCGGCGACTTCCAGACCGTCAGGACCCGCTGGGATTTTCGCGACAGTGGAGGCTGCCGTCAGACCGTGAGCACCTTCTCCGTGCTGGACGGGATGACCTTCGTCACGGTCCGGGACTGCATCTTCACGATCAACAACGGCAACGTGGTGATCAGCTTTACTGACCTCATGGCGTCGGTCAGCTTCTCGCTGAGCTTCCCCCAGTTCACCCGCGATCGGATTCTCCTCGGCGGCATCCCCTTCGATCGCACCGCCTGAGGCACGCGTGACCAAGGCCGGCGTCGACGTCCTAGTCGTAGGCGCGGGACCGGCGGGCAGTGCCACGACCTGGCATCTCGCGCAACAGGGCTATCGAGTTGTCGCGGTAGATCGGGCGACCTTCCCCCGTGAAAAAGCATGCTCCGAGTACATGAGTCCGGAGGCAGTCCGGCTGCTCGACCGGCTTGGTGTAGTTCCATCGCTGGAAGCGGCGGGCGCGGCCCCGCTCTACGGCACCACAGTCATCGGTCCTGCCGGAAGCCGACTGACGGGATTGTTCGCGCGAGCAGGTGTGACTCTGACCCGAAACGCCGGTTTCTCGATCGCCCGGCGAATCCTCGACCAGCAATTGGTTGACGCGGCCCGGAGCGCCGGCGGAGAGGTGCTGGACGGTGTGGGCCTGGAGGCTCTCCTTTATGAGAACGGCGCCGTCGGTGGTGCCGTGCTCCGGGACGCCGCCGGCCGCAGGCGGACAATTCGCGCGCGCCTTACCGTCGGCGCCGATGGCCTTCGCTCGGTCGTGGCGCGCCGGATCGGGCGCCGGACTCATGGCCGGCCATCCCGGATGGCCTTCGTCGCTCATGTCAGCGGCGTCTCCGGAATGGGCGATGTGGCCGAGATGCATGTGGGTCGCTCGGGATACGTCGGACTCAACCGGCTGGACAAAGGCGTGACCAACGTCGCGCTGGTCGTCCCTCGATCTCTCGCGGTTCAGGCGAAAGGCCGGCCTACCGCGTTCTTTCAGGAGCAACTCGATCTCCTGCCCGGAGTGCGCGGCCGAGTCCCGAGAGATGGTATCGTTCGCGAAGTCCTCGTCACAGGACCCTTCGCCGCCTGGTCCGGTAGAGTTGTGACAGACGGCGCGCTCCTCGTCGGGGACGCGGCCGACTTCTTCGATCCCTTTACCGGTGAAGGCATCTACTCCGCCCTGCGAGGTGCCGAGATGGCGGCGGATGCAGCCGCGGAAGCGCTGCATCGTCCCGGCCAGATCGCCGCGTACCGACTTGGCGGATACGTTGGAGCACGCAAGCGAGCGTTTGCCGGAAAGTGGGCCCTGGAACGCCTCATCGGATACGCCATGCTGTTGCCACCTTTGTTCGATCGCGCTGTGGACCGGCTGGAGCGCCGCGGACTGGCGCACACCTTGATTGGC
>DATIOP010000343.1:0-1522 GCA_035472975.1 Gemmatimonadales bacterium | reverse complement strand
TAACTCCGCCAATTTCGATGACGGCGATCTTGTTCGCGGCATCGTTGTCTTGGGTAACGATTTCTTCGAAGCGGCTGGAGTCAACCAGCTTCGGCGACCCGACAACGCCACCATCCTGGTGACTCACTACCAGCGGCTGCTCAACTATATCGTACCCGACGTCGTTCACGTCCTCGCCGGCGGCCGGATTGTGAAATCGGGGGGCAAGGAACTGGCCCTCGAGTTGGAGGCCAAGGGCTACGACTGGCTGACCGGGGGGCCGAGGGCAGCGTGACGACTGCGTACCTGACTGACTTCGAAGTCGTCTCCCGAAACGGCGGCAGCAAAGCCCCGTGGCTGACCGGGTTGCGCCGTTCGGCTATCGAGCGTTTTGCGGCCCAGGGGTTCCCCGGCGCCCGGGAAGAGGATTGGCGGTTCAACAACCTCAGTCCCATCACCTCACGGAGCTTTTCATTGGCTCCGGTCGCACCCGCCGCTCCGACCACACAGGATGTAGCTCGGTTTCTCTACTCGCTTCCGGGTGGGTGCGCTCTGGTCTTCCTCAACGGCCGGTTCTCTCCGGAGCTGTCGACGCCGGCCCCCAAGGTTGAAGGGGTCACGGTCTCCAATCTCGCGGCGGCGCTGGGGACCCATGGAGAGCTGCTGGGAGACCACCTCGGACGATACGCCAAGATCGAGAAGAGCGGGTTCACAGCACTCAACACGGCCTTGGGTCACGATGGAGTCTTTGTCCATGTGAAGGCTGGCGCGGCGATGTCCGGGCCGGTCCACGCCGTGTTCGTCTCCGACGGCTCAACTGCTGGATCCGCCGCCTATCCCCGCAACTTCATTCTGCTCGAAGCCGGCGCCACGGGTGCGGTCATCGAGAGTTACGTCGCGCTTCAGGGTGGCAGCTATCTGGTGAACACCGTCACCGAGGCGGTGGTCGGGGAAGGGGCCCGGCTCGAGCACAGCAAGATTCAGCGGGAGAGTGAGCAGGCCTACCACGTGGGGACGACCCACATTCACCAGGAACGGGACAGCCACTCGACCAGCATCTCGATCAGCCTGGGGGGAGCCATCTGCCGCAACAATCTCGACCTCGTGCTGAACGGCCCCGGCATCGAAGGTCAGTTGCTCGGTTTGTACATGGGCCGCGGGCGTCAGGAGGTGGACAATCACACCTCGATTCTTCATGCCGCGCCCAACTGCTCGACCCGCGAAGTCTACAAGGGCATCCTGGACGGGACCGCCCACGCGATCTTTAACGGCAAGGTCTACGTCACTCCGGAAGCGCAGAAGACCGATGCCAAGCAGACGAATCGGAACCTCCTGTTATCCGATCGCGCGAAAGTGGATACCAAGCCCCAGCTCGAAATCTTCGCAGATGATGTGAAGTGCACTCACGGTGCGACGGTCGGAAATCTCGATCCGCTGGCTGCTTTCTATCTCAAGAGCCGCGGCATCGGTCCGGTTCTGGGGCGGAAGATCCTGACCTACGCCTTTGCGGCGGAAATCCTCGAGGAGCTTCCCTATCCCGCAC
>DATIOP010000342.1:0-2187 GCA_035472975.1 Gemmatimonadales bacterium | reverse complement strand
GCTCAGCCAGTATGCCCCGGGAATCCCTCTGCTGGTCGGCGCGCTGGACCTGGTGGGCTCGCTCATTGTCGCCACCGGGCTCTTCATCCTGCTCTACCGATTCATCCCGGACGTCAAGCTGCGTTGGCGCGACGTTACAATCGGTGCTTTCGTCACTGCACTCCTCTTCACCATTGGGAAGATGGTGATCGGACTGTACCTCGGCCAAAGCAACCTCGCGTCGACCTATGGGGCGGCTGGATCGATCGTTGTCTTGCTGCTCTGGGTCTACTATGCGTCCCAGATCGTCCTGCTGGGGGCGGAGTTGACCCGGGTGTACACCGAGCGCAGGGGAGTAGAACGCAACCCCGAGGAATTCGCGCGGAAGCACCCCGAGGCCCCGAAGAAGGCGACCTAGGGGGCTGGAGTGATGCCCGGATACCGACTACGTTGTTACGCCGTCCTCGGGCTCCATCAGGGAATCAGTACGGCTTCGAGACGGAGGAAATCGAAGTGGTCGGTAGCAATCGAAGGTAAGCTCGTCAGGTAGGCTCTGGAGTGGTGGCCGAGAGGCTGAAGGCGGCGGTTTGCTAAACCGTTATAGGGTTGAAAAGCCCTATCGAGGGTTCGAATCCCTCCCACTCCGTACTGAAGCGGTGAGCAGTGAGCGGTGAGCGGGAGGTCGATCCGTTCCCCCCGCTTACCGCTCACCGCTTACCGCTTACCGCTTACCTGAACCAAAACCCCGAACGTCCATTGATGACTACTCCAAGGGTCCGCTTCGCCCCATCCCCCACCGGCTATCTCCATGTCGGCGGCGCCCGCACGGCGCTGTTCAACTGGCTGTTCGCCAGGAACACCGGCGGGACCGTCATCCTGCGGATCGAGGATACCGATAAGGAGCGGAGCACCGAGTCTCACACCCAAGTGATTCTCGACGGCCTCGCCTGGCTGGGGATTACCTGGGACGAGGGCCCCTTCTTCCAGGGCGGTTATGGCGACCGCCACCGGACCGACGCCGAGGCGATGCTGGCGCGGGATCAGGCGTATCGGTGCTTCTGTACCAAGGAAGAGCTGGATGCCCAGCGGGCGCGGGCCGACAAGACCGGGACGCCTTTCCTTTATGACGGCCGCTGCGGCCGACTGGGCAAGGAGGAGATCGCCGCCCGGCTCGCGGAGCCGCGCCCGTTCAGTATCCGGCTCCGGATGCCGGATGAGGAGATCGCCTGGGACGACGCGGTGCACGAACGGATCAGCTTCCAGGGTCGGGACCTCGACGACTTCATCATTCTGCGGAGCGATGGGAGCCCCATCTATAACCTCGCCGTAGTGTCGGACGACATCGCGATGGAGATCACCCACGTGATCCGGGGCGACGACCACATCTCCAACACCCCGAAGCAGATCGCAATCTACCGGGCGCTGGGTAAGCCGATCCCCACCTTCGCCCACGTGCCTATGATCCTCGGCGCCGACGGGAAGAAGCTCTCCAAGCGTCACGGCGCGACCGCGGTGGGCGACTATCGCAACCTGGGGATCCTGCCGCTCGCGATGCGGAATTTCCTGGCGCTCCTGGGTTGGTCGCCCGGTGGAGACCGGGAGATCCTGCCCGAGGCGGAGATGATCAAGCTGTTTTCCCTCGACGGAATCCAGAAGAAGCCCGCGGTGTTCGATCTGACCAAGCTCGAGTGGATGAACGGTGAATACCTGTCGCTGGTTCCGGTCGAGGACCTGCTGGGCCCGGTGAAGCACCACCTGGACGAGATAGGAGTGAAGGGCGACGGACAGCGTCTGGCGGCGCTGATTGACGCGGTGAAGGCGCGCTCGCGGACCTTGCTCGACATCGCAAAGCAGGTGGCGGTACGACTCGATGCCACCAAAATCGTGCGGGATCCCAAGGGGACCCAGCTCGTTTCCAAGATGGGCGACGCCTTCTCGACCAATCTCTCGTCCGCCCTGTCTGCCCTGTCCGCCTTGACCGCCGATGACTGGAAGGCGGCCAATCTCGAAGTGACCCTCAAGAGTCTGGCCGAGCGCGAGGGCAAGAAACTGGGCGACGTCATGCAGCCCATTCGCGTGGCACTGACCGGCGGGACGGTTTCCGAGCCAGTGAATGAGTTGCTGGCAGTCGTGGGAAGGGACGAAAGCCTCGCACGACTCGAAGCGGCAAGGAGGTAAGTGAACATACGGCGGTCAGGGCGGGCGAGG
>DATIOP010000341.1:0-2540 GCA_035472975.1 Gemmatimonadales bacterium | reverse complement strand
GTTATTGACCCTGGCGGGCCACGGGTTGGTGCGAGCGAGGGTATTTCCCATTCAGGCGGGAGAGACCCGCAAGATCGCCCTGCGGTATACCCAGCTTCTCGAGAGAGCGGGAGACGCACTCCGCCTCCGCTACGCCGTGGGGGAACGCGGTCGAGCAAATCTTTCCTTTCTCGTCACCGTTCCCAATGCGGGCGATTTCGGACAGCCCTATTCGCCAACTCACCACATCACGACCGATCGCCATGGCGACCAGCTTGAGATAACAGTGGACGCCGACGGCGGTAGCGATATCGAACTGTTCCTGCCGCTGCGTCAGGGAATCGTGGGAACCAGTGCGGTCGCCCACGCGCCCGGTGGCGAAGATGGATATCTGATGCTTCTACTCGCGCCCGCGATGACCGAAGACGGGCCAGTAGTGCCCCGGGACCTCTCCCTGGTGGTGGATGTCTCCGGCTCGATGTCAGGCGCCAAACTCGATCAGGCCAAGGCCGCCCTGCGGCAGGCCCTGGGTACTCTGAGTTCGGTGGACCGCTTCCGGCTTGTCTCATTCAGCTCCGGCGTCCGCAACTTTCGCGATGGGTGGAGTCCCGTCACGGCTAATACCCTGCGAGAGGCCCGGCAGTTCGTCGACGCGCTCCAGGCCGAGGGCGGGACCAATATCGCCGGCGCGCTGGACGCGGTTCTCGGAACGACCGTGCCGGAAGACCGGCTCCCAATCGTAGTCTTCCTGACCGACGGTATTCCATCGGTGGGCGAACAGGAGCCCGATCGAATCGCGGCCACCGCTGCCGGCCACATCGGGCGCACCAGGATTTTTACTGTGGGTGTGGGACCCGACGTCAACACCTATCTCATTGACCGGCTCGCGAAAGAAGGGCGCGGGAGTGCGGAATACGTAGCACCCGACGCCAGCGTCGAAGTCGCGATGGGCAGTCTGCTCGGCAAGATTCGCCGCCCGGCCCTGGTCAACCTGCGGATCGTGGATTCTCCGGTGAGGCTGGTTGATCTGTCTCCCGGCACCCTTCCGGATCTGTTTTACGGAGAGGAGCTGACGGTCTTCGGGCGCTATCGTGGCGAAGGGAGCGGGCCGATCGTCATTGAAGGAGAGCGCAACGGTCGCCGGGAGCGATTCACCGCCCAGGCCACCTTCCCCAGAAGTGAGCCGGCCAATGACTTTATTCCCCGGCTGTGGGCGTCTCGCAGGATTGGAGACCTGACTCGCCAGATTCGCCTCGAAGGATCGAGCGAGGCTCTGGTCCGCGAGGTTCGCGACCTGGGACTTCGCTACGGCATCCTCACCGAGTACACCTCGTACCTGGTGCAGGAGCCCGGGGTCGTTGCTGTGAACCGGCCAATGGAGGACGCGGCGGCGCTGCGGCCAACTGCCCCCGCAGCACAGACCGGACAGGGAGCCTTCGACCTTGCAAGGCAGAGTGCGTCACTCTCCAAGACGAGCTCGCTCGCGGAGGCCGACAAGGAGGAGAACGAGAAGCTCATGATCGGCGCGGCGTTGAATAAGGACCTCGACATGAAGCGTGTCGGGGGGAGGATCTTCGCGCGGCGCCATGGCGTCTGGACGGATGCCGCGTTGGGCGATAGTCTGCGGGTGATTGAGGTAGCGCCCTACAGCGACGCCTACTTCGCCGTTGCCCGGGCGCTTCCCGAACTGGGGCCGTGCCTGGTTCTGGGAGATGAAGTCGCAATCGCTGGCCGATCGGTGACCATTCGCATCACGGCCAAAGGTGCGCAGTCAATCTCGAACCGAGATCTGACGGCGCTGGTGAAGGGATTCCGGGGAGTCTGAGGTGGCCCACACGGTCGAATCGCTTTACGCCACGTACCACGAGTCGCTCGTGCGGATGCTGTACCGCCGCACGGGCGATCGTGACCGCGCCGAGGACCTCGCTCAAGAGGTGTTTGCCCGTGCCCTGACCACACCGCCTGACAACCCGCGGCCCTGGCTGTTTGCGGTTGCGCTCAACCTGGTGCGTGATGACGGGCGTCGCGCTGTTCGCCAGGGGCGGCGGCTTCAGCTCCTCAAGGCGGAAAGCACCACGACTTCGCCCGGGCCGGACCACGACTACGAGAAGGAGCAACAGATTCGCGCGGTTCGCGCGGCATTGGACGAGATGAACGAGCGGGATCGCGACGTCCTGTTGCTCAAAGCCGAAGGATTCAACTACGACGAAATCGCCGCGACCACAGGGTTGGCGAAAGGAGCCATCGGAACCACGCTGGCCCGAGCTCGCCGCAGGCTGGTCGAGGAATATCGAAAGCAGGATAAGGACCGCTATGCCGCATCTTGACGAAGGGCACATCCACGCCATGCTGGATGGCGAACTGACTGCCGCGGACCGTGAGGCCGCGGAGCAGCATCTCCGAGCCTGCGCCGAGTGCCAGCAACTGCTGGCCGAGGCGCGGAGCCTGTTCGCGGAAGCAGACCGGCTGGTTGAGACGCTGGTGCTGCCGGCAGCCAGCCAGCCGGCTCGCAAACCCTCAACGGTCCGCTCGCAGCGTAAGAACTACCAATGGTTGGCCTG
>DATIOP010000340.1:0-2656 GCA_035472975.1 Gemmatimonadales bacterium | reverse complement strand
TCCGTGGTCGGGGATGTCCGCCATCGCGGACTCGACGAGCAGATCGGGATTGCGAGCGAGATAGCGCGCGGCGATCACCTCGTGTCGCGCGTGATTCGAGTTGTCGTTCGTGAAGTAGTGCCCCCACGCGTCGAAGCCGTGGCCGTATTGCGAGTCGCCCGCAAGCAGCTCGAGGCCGCCGGTATCCGGACGCAGCCGCACGCCGCTCCTGTGCTGCGGCACGGCCGGACGGTCCGGGTGTTCGGGCCATCGCAGCGGTGACCCGTGATCGCCGAAGACGTCCTTGTAGATCACAGCCTCCGCGGGTCCTTCGTGCGCGCGCTCGCAGCCAGCAAGGCGGGTGGCACCCGGATGACCGAGACCGGGATGAGCCTCGGCACGCCGATCTACATGAGTCCCGAGCAGGCGATGGGAGAACGGGAGATCACGGCGCGGAGCGACGTGTACGCCCTCGGATGCGTCCTGTACGAAATGCTCGTGGGAGAGCCGCCATTCACCGGGCCCACCGCGCAGGCGATTGTTGCCAAGGTGGTCACCGAGGAGCCGCGCGCACTAAGACCCAAGCGACACACCATCCCCGCGAATGTCGAAGCGGCGACGATGACGGCGCTCGAGAAGCTGCCGGCCGACCGGTTCGCCAGCGCGGCGGAGTTCGCTGCGGCGTTGAGCGAGGCGTCGTACGGCACCCAGCGGGTCACGGCCACGATGACTGCCGCGACTCGGCGAGACCCTCGGGACCGGGGCCGGCCTCTCCGCGTAGTACTGGCTGCGCTGGGGGGTCTGGGGCTGGGCGCAGCTCTCTTCAGCATGCTGCGCTCCCCGGCCTCGGCGCCCGTCACTCGCTATGGTTTGTCCCTCCCTCGGGGCCAGGAACCGGTGCGGGAATGGCAGGTGATCCCCTCTCCGGACGGGTCTCAGATCGCCTACGTAGGCTCGGCCGAACACACGACGCAAATCTGGATCAAGCGACGGGACCGTTACGAAGCTTCTCCGCTCCCGGGGACGCTTGGGGTGACCAACTTCACCTGGTCTCCCGACGGGCGGTGGATCGCGTTCACCCAAGGCACTCAACTCAAGAAGCAGCCGGTCGTAGGAGGAACCGCGACCACGCTAGCCGAGAACGTGTCAGCCTTTCCAGGCATCGCCTGGCTGGATGACGGGAATATCGTCTTCATTCGAGCCGGCGGAATCGGGCTCATGCGAGTGGCGGAAAGCGGCGGAGAGTCCACCGAGGTCCTGACGGATAGCACCGGAATTGGCCTACTCACCCCATTGCCCGGGGGGCGTGGCGTGCTGTTTGGTCGCTGCCGGCGCAACTGCTCCCAGTTGGATCTCTGGGTGGTCGACCTGAAGTCGAGCAAGTCGCACCAGGTAGTTCCCGGTGCGATCATGGGACATTACGTGAAGACCGGGCACCTCCTGTTCATCCGGCCGGATGGCGGGCTGTTCGCGGCACCGTTCAGCCTGCGCTCTTTGGATCTGACTGGCCCGGCGGTTCCCGTCCTGGATAGTGTAGCGGTGCTCGGTGGAGTCTACCCGCTGTTCGCGGTTTCTTCCTCGGGTACCCTGGTGATGCGTTATGGATCGGCGCCGTCCGTAGGGCGACTTTTTTCCATGGTGTGGGTGGACCGCACTGGGCGCGTGACGCCGGTCGATTCGGGCTGGACCCTTCAGTTCACCAACTTCGGCGAAAACTACGGTTGGGCCCTGTCGCCCGACGGTAAGCGATTGGCCCTTGGCCTCGCGACAGACGCCGGCGACGACATCTGGGTCAAGCAGCTTCCGCGAGGTCCCTTGTCACGGGTCTCCTATGACGGGGCGTCGGAATACCGGCCTCGCTGGATGCCGAATGGGAAGGGAATCATGTTCGGATCCAACCGGGCCGGGATCGGGACCGGGGGGCTGTACTCACGACCTGCCGACGGTACCGGTTCGGATTCGCTCATCCTGCGCGCGGAACAGGGGATCTTCGAGGGCGTCTGGTCACCTGACGGCCGCTGGCTCCTGTTCCGGACTGGTGGCACCGTGGGCCAGATGGGAGGGCGGGACATCGTAGGTATTCGTCCCGGCGTCGACAGTACGCCAGTACCGGTGGTGGTGACCCCCTATGACGAAGAAGCGATCGCGATCTCGCCCGACGGACGGTGGCTGGCTTACGAGTCCAACGAAACCGGGAAGACCGAGGTCTACCTCCGACCATTTCCCAACACCAACAGTGGCAAGTGGCAGATCTCGAACGGGGGAGGAGTCGCTCCGCTTTGGGCGAAGACCGGCCGCGAACTCTTCTACGTCAGCGCCGGGCGCGACATGATGACCGCCACCATCGGCCCCGGCACCCAGCCGACGATCGGGACCCCACGGGTTCTCTTTCATCTCCAAGACAACGTCTACATGACGCCCACGGAGTTCTACACCCCATTCGATGTCGGTCCGGACGGCCGCTTCATCATGGCGCGGAGCGAGACGCCCGCCGCAATTTTTGACGCTCCGCTGGTCGTGGTGGACAACTGGTTCACCGAGCTCAAGGCGCGCGTAAGGCAATGAAAGTCGTGAGTATTGAGTCGTGAGTCATATGTTCTGAGGTCCACGACCCTCGACTCTTTGACGCACGACCCTTTGACGCTCACTCCCGTCAGGTTCAACTGTCATAAACTCC
>DATIOP010000339.1:0-8216 GCA_035472975.1 Gemmatimonadales bacterium | reverse complement strand
GGGATCGGCGGTGGAAGCAGTCACCCTCCGGCTCCACTCGCTGCTCAATCAGCGGCCTACGCTGCTGATCGGCGTTGCCCGCAATCAAATGCTGATCGAAGGTTCCGCCACAGATCCGGAGAACCCGGTGCTCCGCGACCTCGCGAACCGGCTGCATCGCCATCAACTGGGAGCGCTCAAGTTCTCCCAAGGCGCGGCTCCGGCCGAAATCGCCGACGTCATGCGCACGCTGAGCTCCGATTCCCGCTCCGAGCCGCTGGGAAACCAGCCGCTCGAGGTTCTTCAGCGCTGGCCTCACATCCGGCTGTTCCCCCAGGCCTTTGATCAGCTCGAGCTGACCGAGGACGGCGTCGCCAAGCTGGGCAATCTCAACAGCCCGGCCAGTCTCGCGGGGCGCCTGTGGCTGGGACTCGCCTCTGCGGCCCTGATGCGGGAGAGCGGCGAAAGCCTGCCTTCGGATCCCAAAGAAATCGCTCGCGCGATCAATTCCCGCCGGCGGGAGGCTACCTACGATCAGGTCATCGTCAATTATCTGATGCAGCTCAGCCAGGAGCTGCGGATGAGTCACGGCTCCGAGGCGGTGGAGCTCAAGGACCGGCTGGGCTCGCTGCTCGGCGAGTTGGATCAGAAGACGCTCAACCACCTGCTGGCGCTGGGCGGCGATCTCGCCCAACGACGCCAGCTGGTGGGCGATGCGGTGCAGACGATGCCGGTCCAGGCGGTACTCGCGTTGCTCAAGGCAACGGCGGCCAGCAGCCAACAGACCATTTCACACTCCATGGTCCGGCTCCTCACCAAGCTCGCTTTGCACGCAGAGCAGGGAAGCCAGCAGATCCGTCAGGATGCCGACCTCGCACTGCGTGACACGATCAGGGAACTGGTTTCCAACTGGACACTGGATGATCCCAATCCCGGATCCTATGCCAAGGTGCTGGAGCGTTTGGCCCGTCCGGTGCCAGCGGGCAGCCCCCAGACCGGAGCCACCCTGTTCGAGGCACGGCGCATTGTCGAGATGAGTCTCGAAATCGGCACCATGGGAGCCAGCGTGAAGCGGGCGGTGGATCAGATGCTGGAAGAAGGACACGCCATGGAGTTGCTGCAGCTGCTCGATGGACCGCAGGCGCCGCCCGATCTTGTCGATGACATCTGGGCCTATCTGGCCACCCCCCAGAGCATTCGGCAACTACTCATGAACGAGCCGCGGGACACCGAGGTCGTGGAGCGGCTGGTCGCACGGATGGGCCTGGACGCCGGGGAGGCACTGCTGGATGCGCTGGAAATTGCCGATTCCCGCACTGCCCGCCGACGCCTGCTGACCCGCTTGGGAAAGCTAGGCACGGATATCGGGCAGGCGGTGGTGGACCGGCTGCCCGGCTCCCCCTGGTTCGTGCAGCGTAACCTGCTGGCACTCATTGGCTCCATGCCCTCGTGGCCCCGGAGCTTTTCGCCCACTACCTACGCTGCCCACACCGATCCCCGGGTCCGCCGGGAGGCACTGAAATTGATGTTGCGGCTGCCTGATTACCGGGATGAGGCGATCGGTGCAACTTTCGCCGATGACGACGAACAGGTTATCCGGCTCGGCCTGACCGCCGCGGCGGAGGGGTGTCCGTCGCCTGCGGTGCCCCGCCTCATGACCATGCTGAGAGCGCGCCCCAATGACATTGAGCTCCGGGCCTTGGGGATCAGGGTGCTGGGGACTGTGCGCACTCCGGCGACCCGTGATTGGCTGGTAGACCACGCGTTGACCAGGAAAAAGCTGTTCCGGGGGCGTAGGCTGATGCCCAAATCGCCGGAGATAGTCGCCATCGTCGCGGCACTGGCGCGAGGCTGGCGCGATGACAAGGTCGCGGCGGACGTGCTCCGTCGGGCGCAGTCGAGCGGGGATGCCGAAATCCGGGCGGCCGCCCAGTTGGGCCGGGAGCCGGGATGAACGATCCGGTCCGCTTCCTCAACACTCTGGGTCAGGCGCTTTCCGCGATGGGGCTGTACGGGCCCAAGCATCCGGCGAGGGAACGGGCGGTTGATGCCGCTTACGACCAGTTGTTGAGCGTCGGGAAGACCGACCAGCGCCCCAACTTTTCGTTCCTCGACGAAGAGGTGCTCTACCGGCAGCAGGTGCTGCGGGAGCTGAGAGGCTGGGACTGGGGCCGCAAGCTTTCGAAGGTCGGCATCCAGCGGATGGAATTCGACGAGGATGTGACCCGGGAGGATTTCGAAGGATTTCTCTCCTCGGTGCATCAGCAGGTGCACACGGGTAACCCGGACACCAGCGAGGCTCGCCAGCTGCGGCGGCCCAGCATCCGATTTGGCGCGGTCAGTGTGCGTGGTACTACGTCGGAGAGCGCGGCAGAAGCGGTGGCTACCGCGACGATCGCCTACACGCTGGGTGATGAAGTGGGCGCGGTGCAGTGGGTGCATGAGCAGGTCCGGGCCGGCTCAGTGCTGGACATGGCGGAGGCGGAAGGAGTGGTCCGGTCGCTCTCGCTCGCGATGCACTCGGAGAGCCACATCATCCTCCCGCTGCTGCAGCTCAAGAGCTTCGACCAGTACACCACGACGCACGCCACCAATGTGGCGGTGCTGTCGATGGCCCTCGCCGAGTTCATCGGACTGGGGGCGCGGGAGGTACGGGAATTCGGGACGGCCGGTCTGCTTCACGATCTGGGAAAGGTGCGGATTCCCAAGGAAATCCTCACCAAGCCCGGCGCCTTTACCGAGCAGGAAGTCGCCATCATGCGGCGGCATCCAGTGGATGGCGCGCGGCTGATTCTGGAGCGAGAAAAGGGGCTGGACCTCGCGGCCGTGGTGGCCTATGAACATCACATCATGCTCAACGGCGAGGGATACCCGTCGTTGCGCTACAAGCGTGAGTGTCATAACGCGAGCAAGCTGGTCCACGTCTGCGACGTGTACGATGCCCTGTGCACCAATCGGCCTTACCGCGACGCCTGGATGGCTGAAGCGGCACTCGCGTACCTCGAGGAACGGGCCGGCCTGGAGTTTGAGCCTGAGCTGGTGAGCTCTTTCGTCTCGATGATGCGAGACTGGAGCCACCAGAGGGTGCTGTTTCCCCCGCTCGAGGAAGAGAAAACCAACTGATCATGGGAACATCCCTGCGCTCGGCGATGCATGCGGCGGTGCGTCATCTGCTGGGCTTCGAACCAGAAACCCTCGAGAGACCTGTCAGTCGTCCACCTCGTCCGTCTCCCACCCGGGAGGCTGCCGTGCCGGTGTACCAGGACCTCGGGGCGGGCGCGGAGTCGGAGCGGGTCCAACGCGCGCTCTATCGCATCTCCGAGGCGGCCCACGCCTCTCCCACCCTGCAGGCGCTCTTCAGCGAGCTGCACGCGATCGTGGGCGATCTGATGCCGGCCCGCAACTTCTACATCGCGTTGCACGACCCGGCGACCGACACGCTGAGTTTTCCCTACTTCGTTGACGAGAAGGATCCGCCTCCAGCTCCCAGGCGGCTCCGCAAGGGTCTGACCGAATACGTTCTGCGGTCCGGCCAGGCGCTGCTCGATCGCCCCGGCGTGTACGCCGATCTGGTGACTCGCGGTGAAGTCGAATCCATCGGCGCGGCATCCTCCGACTGGCTCGGCGTGCCGCTCAAGACTGGCGACCGCACCATCGGCGTCCTCACCGCCCAGAGCTATGACGAGGGGGTCCGTTACACCGAGCGCGATCGGGACATCCTCCAGTTCGTCTCGACCCAGGTGGCGATGGCGATCGAGCGGAAACGGGGCGAGGAGGCGTTGCGTGCCTCGGAGGGTGAGCTGCGCGCGGTGTTCTCCGCGATGCGGGACGTCATCCTGGTGCTGGATGCGACGGGCCGGTACCGGAAAGTTGCCCCCACCAATCCGGGTCTGCTCTACAAATCGGCTGATGTGCTCCTCGGGCGCACTCTTCACGATGTGTTCCCACCGCGCCAGGCCGACGAGTTTCTCAGGCATATCACCCGGGCGCTGCACACCGGAGAAGTGGTTCACGCGGACTACGCGCTGACCATCGAAGACCGCCGGGTCTGGTTCACGGCCACGGTTTCACCCATGACCTACGACTCGGTCGTCTGGGTCGCCCGGGATATCACCGAACAGAAACTCGCGCTCGAGGCGCTGGCCGAGAGCGAAAGCCGCTACCGCGCGCTCTACAACCGGTCGCCGGTGATGGCACACTCGATCGACCTGGAAGGTCGCATCGTCGCGGTGAGCGACTTCTGGCTCGCCACCCTGGGATACCAGCGCGACGAGGTGCTGGGACGGCCGGTTACCGATTTCCTGACGCCCGAATCCGCCCGGATGGCGCGGGAGACTGTCCTTCAGGCGCTGATGCGGGACGGGTCCTGCACCGATGTCGAGCATCAGATGGTAACCAGCAGCGGACAGGTCCTGGACGTTCTCCTTTCCGCGATCTCCGAAAAAGATGGCGAGGGCAAGGCGACTCAGTCGCTGGCGATCCTGACCGACGTCACCGAGCGCAAGCGGATCGCGCGAGAGCTGCAGCACAGCCAGGAACGCGTCGAGCAGTTCGTGCAAACCACTAACGATGTGCTTTGGGACTGGGAGCTCGAGAGGCAGGAGATCTGGTGGGCGCCCACCCTCCGGAACCTGGTTGGATTCCAGCCCCACGAATTCCAGGGCGACTCGTGGACTCGCGCGCTGCATCCCGAGGATCGCGAGCGGATTTGGGCGGGGCTCCGTGAGGCGATCTCCGGCACAGGCCGCCTCTGGTCGGCGGAATACCGGATGCGTAAGCGGGACGGCGAGTACTGCCACCTGCTCGATCGAGCCACCATCCTCCGCGATGCGAACGGTCGGGCGGTGCGCATGGTCGGAGCGATGATGGATGTCAGCGAACGGAAAGAGGCCGAAGCGGCGTTGCGGCACAGCGAAGATCAACTGCGGCAGGCCATGAAGATGGAGGCAGTGGGCCGGCTGGCCGGAGGAGTAGCCCACGACTTCAACAATCTTCTCACCGCGGTACTCGGCCACGCCGATCTGGCGCTGACTCAAGCGGACCCCGGCAACCCGTTCCACGATGATCTGCAGGAGATCAAACAGGCGGCGCTTCGCGCGGCTGCCTTGACCCAACAGCTGCTCGCTTTCAGCAGGAAGCAGGTATTGGAGCGCCGGGTTGTTGACCTCAACCAGATTGTTGCCGGCATCACCCGAATGCTGGACCGGACCATCGGCGAAGACATCGAGCTGGTCACCGATCTGGCTCCCGAGCTGGGCCGGGTGCACGCCGATGCCATCCAGCTCGAACAGGTGCTGCTCAACCTGGCGGTGAACGCCCGCGATGCGATGCCCGAAGGAGGCCGGCTCACCATCGAGACGATGAACGTCCAATCCGAGGCGGGAGCGGTCGTGCGGATTCGTGTCGCGGACACCGGGGTCGGTATGACTCCGGAGGTGCTTGCCCACATCTTCGAACCCTTCTTCACCACCAAGGAACTCGGCAAGGGCACCGGGCTCGGCCTCGCCACGGTTTACGGCATCGTGAAGCAGTCGGGTGGTCACATCTCCGTGAGCAGCAGCCGGGGCCACGGGACGACGTTCCTCATCGACTTCCCCCGGTCTCCTGATGAGCCACGGATCGACGTCGTGGTCCCCTCCGTGGAACGGCGTTCCGGCGGTACCGAAACGATCCTGCTCGTGGAGGACGAGGCGACCGTACGTACGCTTGCCCGCCGGGTGCTTGAGCAGCGGGGGTACAAGGTGCTCGAAGCGCAGCACCCCGAGCAGGCCTTGATCGTGAGCCGGGGTTTTCAGGAGCAGATCGATCTGTTGCTGACGGACGTGGTGATGCCGGGAATGAGCGGTATCAAACTGGCGGAGCAGCTGACCGCGGAGCGGCGCTCCATGAGCGTGGTCTACATGTCGGGGTACGCGGCGACCTCGGTGGAACAGCGGCTGTTGCTGGACGACAGCGTGCCGTTCATCCAGAAGCCCTTCACACCCGATATTCTGGCGCGGCGGGTTCGCGAGGTTCTGGATGAGGCGGCCCGCCGCGTAGGAATTGCGACGGCTAAGGTCCGGAGGTCTTGATCAGGGCGGGAGGTGATCCCGGGCTCCAGTCCACCAGGAAGGAGTCTCCCTCCCGCACTACGATGTGCCCGTGTCCCACGACGCTCCCCGACCGGCTGAACTGCAGGAAGCCTTCCTCGTCGTACAGAGCCAACTCCATCCGATAGCTGTGTAGCCCGGCTCCGAACTGGTTGATCGCGAGGGACCAGGGGATCCGCATGTTCGAAAGGCGGCCCACGTTGAGTCCATCCACCCAGAGCTGGGCTTCGCGCCCGCGCTCGGTCTGGGCCAGCGCAGCCATGTTCACGTTGAAGGTGATGAGTTCCACGTCGCCGCTGACCGGCCCTACCTCGACTCCCGTCTCACCAATCCCGACCTTCTGCTCCGGCTCGTCTGGAACAACGGGCATGCAGTCCCTGATTCTCGCGGCGCGTTGCGACCCGGTCGGATGGACTGCGTCGAAACGGAAGGGCCCCAGTCGGGTGAAGAAACGGATGGCGGCCTCGCTCGCCACCCTGGCCCGAGGATCTGATCGGCGTGCCGCGTAGCAATCGGCCTCCAGCTCCTGGGCCTGAAGCGCTGAATCACGCACCTCATCCGGCAGGACGCCCAGGCCGGCACGGGTGTGGTGCAGCGCGATGTGGCCGTACTCGTGCGCCAGAAAGAACTCGGTGAGCTGCGGTCCGTACCGCCGGGCGCGAATCGGATTGTAGTAGATGGCGGGCTGGGGCAGATCCACGGTCGCAATCGCGATATCGTCGATGGTATCGGTTGCGATTTCCGGGACCCCGGGGATCAGGTGCAACCCCTGAGCGTCTACCGGGCCGGCGTTCCAGAAAAGGAAGGCAGCAGTGAAGAACGCCCCGAAACGAGACTCCATCCTCATGTCAGGAATGTTGGGCTGCCCGCTTTGCGGGGCAAGTTGAGCCTGAGGACTACGATGTTGCAGAGCCGCACAAGCAGTGCTGCTAGCCCATCAGCATCTGAGGACTAGACCTAACAACTACGCAGTTACGGTTTACTCCGAAGGAGCCTGCTCCCTGGGCAGACACGCGAGAATCCGCGCCGCGCGCTGGCTGCCGGCCGGATGTTCCCGGTCAAACCGGTAGGGACCCAGTTGGCCGAAGAAGCGCGCCGCCTCCAGCACCGCTTGCCGGTCGCTCCGACCCAGGGTAGCCGCGGCGTAACAATCCGCCTCCAGCTCCCGGCTCTGCATGAGCGCGTCGCGCCGCTGGCGGTCCGCGGCAAGGGCGTTGGCCCTGGTGTGATGGTAATGAATGTGCCCGAACTCGTGCGCGAGGAAGAAATCGCCAAGCTGCTGGCCGAAGCGCTGCATCCGGATGGGATTCACGTAAATCATCGGGTGCTGCCGATCGTACACCGCCACTGCCACGTCGCGGAGGGTATCGGTGGCTACGATCGTGACCGCGGCCTCGGGGTCCGGATATTCCGCCGGATCCACGCTGCCCGCGTATGCGAGCGAGAACAATCCTGTAAGAGCCAACCCGATGAGCTTCATTTCTGTCACCTGCTTGCTGCTGCCTGAAAACGAATCCGCCCCCGCGTCCATTAGGATCGCGGGGGCGGTGCGGCGGCGCTGTTGCGCGTCTGCCTTACCCTCGCGGTCCCTCAGGGGTGTGGACGATGCCCCGGCCATTCCGCCGATTAGCGTGCCCGCCCCCACAGCCCATAAGGCCCAGTACTCTGCCGTTCAGAGAAACCTCCAACACCAAATCGGGTGATTCAGCCCACTATGACGGCCCTGCCTGGTCCAGAATATTGGCAATCCCTGTGCCGTTTCGTCTGTCAGCTTCTCACCACCCCTGACCCGGCCGGAATCCCTACAGCCAGAACGGGTTCCGTCATCCTGGCGGGATTGACCGCGTCGGGTGTCAGAATACCATTCACCTAACCGCCAGGGGCATCGGGCCCCTCGGAATAGCACATCCCTCTACTAAACGCGTGGGATGTCCGCGAGTTCCGACTCGCCCGATTGAGATCGCACCCTTGGAACCTGATCCGGTTCAGACCGGCGTAGGGAGCGCGGTGCAGGCGCTCCTTCCGTTTCCGGAATTTCGGAAGGAGTCTTTCCATGATTAGTCGCACCTCCCCCGCCGATCCCTCAATCACCTATCGCAAAGCCTTCCCCGGCTCCGCCAAGGTCTATGTCGATGGCCGCTTCGGAGT
>DATIOP010000338.1:0-11184 GCA_035472975.1 Gemmatimonadales bacterium | reverse complement strand
AGTTGATGGGGAAGGTGGCGAATGCGGTGGTACGGAACTCGAACAAACCGGGAGAGAAGAGCTACCGACCCGAGGTCCCCATCAAGTACGAGCTCAAGAACAGCGACAGCTTCTGGGGGATGGTATGGCAGTCGCTGAAGTCGGGGTTGTTGAAGATGATGAAGGACTAGAGCAGCCGTCAGCCATCAGCCATCAGCCAGTTAGGGGAGCTGTTAGCTGTTAGCTAGCAGCAGATCCGGAAATGAGAGACCCTCCGACGAGTTGTCACCGGAGGGTCTCGTTATAGGCGTACCGCTAATAGCTAACAGCTAACAGCTCTGACGGCTTACTCGACCGTCACACTCTTCGCCAGGTTCCTCGGCTGGTCCACGTTGCAGCCGCGGCGGAGCGCCACGTAGTACGAGAAGAGCTGCAGCGGGACGATCGCGAGGATCGGGGTCAGCAGATCGATGGTCTCGGGGATGGTGAAGGTCGCGGTGGCGAGACGGCTGATCTGGTCGTCCCCGTCGTTCTTGATGGCGATGACCTGGCCGCCCCGAGCCCGGACTTCCTCGACGTTGGAAATGATCTTGCCGTGCACCGCGTCGCGCGGCGCGATGAACACGACCGGCATGTTCTCGTCGATCAGCGCGATGGGTCCGTGCTTCATCTCCGCCGCCGGGTACCCCTCGGCGTGGATATAGGAAATTTCCTTGAGCTTGAGGGCACCCTCGAGCGCCACCGGGAAATTGACGCCCCGGCCCAGGTAGAGCGCGTTGTTGGTGCGCCAGAACCGCTCGGCCAGCGCTTCGACTTCGTCCGCTCGATCCAGGATCTGCTGTACCTGCTCCGGGAGCGCCCGCAGCGCCTGGATGATCTGACGACCCTGGAGAATGCTCAGGTTCCGGAGCCGGGCGAAGCGCAGCGTGATCAGCGAGAGCGCGATCACCTGGCTGCTGAAGGCCTTGGTGCTCGCGACACCGACCTCGGGGCCGGCGTGCAGGTAGATACCGCCGTCCACCTCGCGCGCGATGGTCGAACCCACCACGTTCACGACACCGATGGTCCGGGCCCCGCGACGCTTGGCCTCGCGGATGGCGGCCAGCGTGTCCGCCGTCTCACCCGACTGGGAGATCCCGATGACCAGGGTGTGATCGTCCACTACGGGATTCCGGTAACGGAACTCGGAGGCGTATTCCACCTCGACCGGAATGCGGGCCAGCTCCTCCAGCATGTACTCGCCGATCAGGCCGGCGTGCCACGAAGTGCCGCAGGCGGTGATGACGATCCGGTTGATGCGCTTGATATCGTCGTCGGTGAGGTTGAGGCCCGAGACCCGGGACGTCCCCTCTTCCTCGAGCAGGTGACCCCGCATCGTGTTGCGCACGGTGTCGGGCTGCTCGAAGATCTCTTTCAGCATGAAGTGGGAGAAACCGCCGCGCTCGATGGTGGCGATGTCCCACTCGATGCGGTTGACCGGCTTCTCGATTCGGGTCGCGGCCAGGTCCCGGACGTGGTAGCCCTTCCGGTTGAGCACCACCATCTCGCCGTCATCGAGATAGACGACCGAGCGGGTGTGGGCCAGGATAGCGGAAGCGTCGGAGGCGACGAACCACTCATTCTCTCCCACGCCGACGAGGAGGGGAGATCCCTTCCGCGCCGCGACCAGGACGTCGGGCTCTTCGCCGCAGATCACAGCGATGCCATAGGCGCCGTCGACTTCTCTCAGCGCCTGGGCTACGGCTTCCTCGATGTTGCCGTTGTAGCACTCGCCAACCAGGTGGGCGAGCACTTCGGTATCGGTTTCGGACTTGAAGGTGTGACCGCGCTGCTCGAGCGCCCGGCGGATGGCGCCTGAGTTCTCGATGATCCCGTTATGGATCAGAGCGATGCGGCCGGTCTGGTCGGTGTGAGGATGCGCGTTCGGTGTGGTCGGAGCACCGTGCGTCGCCCAACGAGTGTGGCCGATGCCGAGGCTTCCCTTCGGCATGGATCCTTCGAGCTGCTTCTCGAGTGCGGAGAGTTTCCCAGCCTGCTTCAAGACTGTGAGGCCGGCTCCGTTCACCACCGCGATCCCTGAAGAGTCGTACCCGCGGTACTCCAGCCTTCTCAGCCCCTCAAGCAACAGGCCCGCAGCCTGGCGGGGGCCCACATATCCCACAATGCCACACATCCTGAGGAGCCTCGCTATGCCATGAGTTCGCGGCAGGCCGACACCAGTTGTTCGGCTGCTTCGGCAGTTGGCGCTTCGGCGATGAACCGCACGATCGGCTCAGTTCCCGAAGGCCGAATGTGTACCCATCGGTCCTTCCACGCGAGCCGCAGTCCATCGCGAGTATCCGCCGCCGCATCACTGAATCGCGCGGTCAGCTTCGCGTACACGGGAGCCAAGTCCTTGCCCCGCTGTCCCTTAGCCTTAACTATCCGGTACTGTGGCTGCCCGGCGACCAACCGGGAAACAGCCTGCCCGGATCGGGCAAGCAGGTGCAAAATTAGCGCCACACCGACCGGTGCGTCACGCCCAATGTGAAGTGCGGGCAGGATCACACCACCGTTGCCTTCACCCCCGATTACCGCCCCCTCGTCCCGAATCGCGCGAGCGACGTTCGCCTCACCCACTGCGGCGCGGACGAAACGGGCGCCACACATCCGGGCGGCATCCTCGACTACGAGACTCGTGGAAAGGTTGGCGACGACGACTGGCGGCTCGGCCCTGAAGGACTCCCTCGCTCCCGAGTCGCGCTGTCGCGCTCCTGAAGGTCGCTCCGTCGCGGCACCGCGGCTCGGCGGCTCGGCTCGACCATCCAGAACTGAGCGTACCGCGAACGCCAAGGTGTAGTCCTCGCCGATCGGACGCCCCGTTTCATCCACCAGGGCGAGACGATCTACATCGGGATCCACCGCCAGACCAATCACGGCACCGCTCTCGCGAACCAGCCGGGAAAGCTCGCCCAGATTCTCGGGGAGTGGCTCGGGCGCCCGGGGGAATTTTCCGTCGGTCTCCAGATTGATTCCGGAGACTCGACACCCCAGCCGTTCCAACAACTGGGGGATCGTGGTTCCACCAGCGCCGCGAACACAGTCGAGCGCCACGGTGAACTTCTTCGCCCGGATTGCTTCGACATCCAGACCGGGGAGCGCTAAGACCTGTTCGAGATGCCGCTTGATAGCCTCACGATCTTCGCGATACTGGCCGACTCCCTCCCATCCGGTGCGGGCCGGGCCCTGCTCGGCGAGCGCGCGGACCGCATTGCCGTCGGCGCCGTCGAGGAAGATCCCGTCGGGACCGACGAACTTGAGCGCGTTCCACTCGATCGGGTTATGACTCGCGGTGAGAATGAGCCCGGCCCCGGCGTGGTGATGCTCGACCGCCAGCTGCACGGTGGGCGTCGGCACTACGCCGACGTCGATGACCTCAACACCCACCGACATGAGGCCCGCCGTGGCGGCTCGGGCGAACATCGGCCCGCTGGTGCGCGCATCCCGTCCCAGGACGACGACCGGCTTGCCGTTCTGCCGGGCCCAGGCACCCAGCGCCGCGGCATGGCGCGCGACGAGTTCGGGCGTCAGGTCCTTGCCGACAATGCCGCGCATGCCGGAAACGCTGATCATCAATGTGTCGGACATGGGCGGAAAGGTAGGAGGGGCGGTAGAGTGACGGTATGGTGCTAAGGTGGTATGGCTGGAGGGCGGTAGGGCGGACAGGCGGTCAAAGCGGACGGGGCGGACAAGTCGGGCGGCTGCAAGTCCCTGACTACCACCATCCCGCCGTACCGCCCTCCCGCCTACCTACACGTCTATCGGCAACGCCGTCGGATCAGGAAACGCGTTTATGAACGCCTCGACGACCGCGGGATCGAACTGGCTGCCGGAGCAGGTCCGGAGCTCGGTGTAGGCGTCCGCAGGAGTTCGCGAAGCACGGTAGGCCCGGTTGGTGGTCATGGCGTCGAACGCGTCCACCACTCCAACGATGCGGGACTCGATGGGGATGAGATCGCCCTTGAGCCCGTCGGGGAATCCTTTGCCATCCATCCGCTCGTGGTGCGACCGCACGATCCGCAGCACCACACCCTTTTCCCGCGCCAGCGGCGCCAGGATCTTCTCGCCGAGGAGGGTATGCTCGGTGATGTGCTGGAACTCGTCGGGAGTGAGCGGACCGGGTTTGTTAAGCACCGCTTCGCGGGTGCCGATTTTCCCGATGTCGTGCAGCTCGGCACCCAGGCGAATGTGCTCCAGCATCTCCCCCGTGTAGCCGAGACGCAGTGCGGTCTTCACGGCATAGCGGCTGACGCGGCGGGAATGGCCCTGAGTGTAGGCATCCTTCGCTTCCAGAGCGTGAGCCAGTGTCTGTACCGCCTCGAGAAACAGCTCGCTGATCCGTGTGGCCTGGCTCCGTACCCGCCGCTCGAGATTTTTCTGGTAGAACCGCCGCTGGAGCAGCAGCTCCCGCTTCTCCAGGGCCTTGAGCACCCGGGCCCGGACCTCCTCCAGCATCGCCGGCTTCTGGAGGTAATCGAGCGCTCCTTTCTCCAGGCATGACACTGCGGTCTTCACCTCGGCGACGCCGGAGAGCATGATGACCGCGGTGTCGGGATAGCGCGCGAGGACTCCCTCCAACAGCCCCAGCCCGTCCATCCCGGGCATGTTGATGTCGGAGATGACCAGCGGGACCTCACCCTCACTTTCGAGCAGGGCCAGAGCCTCTTCACCGTTCCCCGCTTCGAGGCAGGTGAAGCCGAGGCTCTGGATCATGCGCACCATGGTGCTGCGCACCTTGAGGTCGTCGTCGGCGACGAGCGCACGCGGTGCCAGCACCCTGGGCTCGGGGGGCGTGACCCGTAAATGCCCCCTCAGCCCTCTAGCGGGCGATCGATCCACCGGTTTCTCCGTCACCTTGCCGCGCTTTGTTCAGGGCCATTAGGTTCCCGCCACCCTTTCTCCTCTGCAATGACCAGGATTCGCTCGAACGATCTGGATCGCGGTTTCTCCACCCGCGCAGTGCACGCCGGCCAGCAGGAAGATCCGCTGGCCGGGGCCGTGATGACACCAATCTACCAGACCAGTACCTATGTCCAAGAGGGTCTGGGGCGCCACAAGGGCTACGAGTACGCCCGCACCCAGAACCCCACCCGCGAGGCGCTGGAGCGCAATGTCGCGAGCCTGGAGGGCGGGCAATACGGCTTCGCGTTCGGCTCCGGTCTCGCCGCGACCGACACGGTGCTCAAGCTGCTTTCCGCCGGAGACCACGTCGTCTGCGGCGAGAACGTTTACGGCGGAACCCACCGGCTGATGGAACGGGTCTACGCCCGGTTGGGACTCACGTTCACGTTCGTGGATTCGCGCGATATCCGGAATATCGAGCGGGCCGTGACGCCCGCGACCCGGATGATCTACTGCGAGACGCCCACCAATCCGATGATGCACATCACGGATCTCTCCGCGGTGGGCGATCTCACCCAGGCGCGCGGGCTGCTCCTCACCGTCGACAATACCTTCGCGACACCGTTCTTCCAGCGGCCGCTCTCATCGGGGGCGGACATCGTCATTCATTCGACGACCAAGTACCTGAACGGCCACAGTGACATGGTGGGCGGTGTCGTCATCACCTCACGCGACGACCTCGCCGAACGGATCGGATTTCTTCAGAACGGAGCCGGCGCGGTCCCCGGCCCGATGGACTGCTGGCTCGCGCTCCGCGGCATCAAGACGCTGCCGCTTCGCATGCGCCGCCACGACGAAAACGGGCGACGGATAGCGCAGTGGCTCAGCCAACATCGTGCCATCACGAAGATTTACTACCCCGGCCTGCCGTCCCATCCCCAGCACGACCTGGCCTGCCGCCAGATGAGCGGCTTCGGCGGCATGATCTCGATCGACTTGGGCGACCCGGAGAAGGCTCGCCGGATGGCCGAGCGCACGAAAATCTTCGCGTTGGCCGAGTCCCTGGGCGGAGTGGAAAGCCTGATCGGTCACCCCGCGTCAATGACACACGCGTCAGTCCCGGTCGCGATGCGTCAGGCGATGGGCCTCACCGACAGCCTGATTCGCCTGAGCTGCGGGATCGAGGATGCCGACGACCTGATGGCGGATCTGGAGCAGGCGCTGGGGTAGAGCCGGCGTTTCGTATCAGAGTGAAACGAAGTAGAATTCACGACGTAGGGTCGCTCTCCTCACTACGGACGAGCCGTCTATGAGCACCTCGGTTCCAACCACCCGGCCGCGGCGTACCCTGCCCCAGATTGCCGCCGTTTCCTGGGAGCACCCTGCCGATCGCGCCGCGCTTCAGGCGATGCGGGCGATTCCCGGCTTCGACGAAGCGGTCCGCAAGATCGTGGCGATCCTGGGCGGAGAGCGAGGTATTCGCCTCCTGTTCCAGGCCAACGCCGTGAAGGCCGGTCCCTCTCAATTTCCCACGCTCTACAGCACGCATGTCGAGGTGTGCACCACCTTCGACTGGCCCAAGGTCCCGGAGCTTTTCGTCACCCAGACTCCGATCTTCAACGCCGGAGCGTACGGCGTGGACGATCCCTTCATCGTCCTGCACTCCGCCGCGCTGGAAATGCTCGACGACGAGGAGATGCGAGCGCTCATCGCACACGAGATGGGACACGTACTGAGCGGCCATTCGCTCTATCGCACCATCGCGGAGATCCTGCTGCTGGTGAGTTTCTCGGCACTGCCCATTCTCGCGGGAATCGCGCTCCTCCCGATCCGCCTCGCCCTGCTGGAATGGATGCGGAAGTCGGAGCTCTCGAGCGATCGTGCCGGCCTGCTGGGGAGCCAGGATCCGCTCGCGTCCCAGCGGCTCTTCATGAAAATGTCGGGTGGCGTGCGGCCGCCGAACGTGGTGGGTCAGCTCAACCTCGACGCGTTCATGGCCCAGGCGCAGGAATACTCCCAGAGTAACGAGGGTCTCGATGTGATCTACAAGATCCTCAATACCCTGGCCCTCACCCATCCGATGCACACCGTGCGCGCCGGCGAGCTGCAGCAGTGGATGGCAACCGGGGAGTACGACCGGATTCTTCGGGGCGAGTACACCAAGCGGGGGCCGGAGACCGCCTCGCGACCGCTCCGGGATGACTTCGCCGAGGCGGGCAGTCACTATGCTCGTGAGACCCGGGAAACGCTTGATCACGTCGTCGACGCCGCCAAGAAGGCTGCGAACCGGGTAGGAGACGCCTTCCGGAAAGCACAGGAGAAATGAGAGTACTGGTCGTCGGAGGTGGAGGACGGGAACACGCGCTTTGCTGGGCGCTTCGTCACGACCTTCCCTCCGCCGACATCTATTGTGCGCCAGGGAATCCCGGCACCGCTGAAATCGCCACCAATCTCGACATCTCCGCCACCGACATCGATCGCCTCGCCGATGCGGCGGACGCCTACGGTATCGACCTCACCGTCATAGGACCGGAGCAGCCCCTCGCGCTGGGGCTCGCCGACCGGCTGCGGGCGGAGGGTCGTTCGGTGTTCGGACCGGGAGCTGCCGGAGCGGCGATCGAAGCATCGAAGGCCTTCGCGAAGGAAGTGATGAAGAAGGCGGGCGTCCCCACCGCCGCGAGCCGGTCGTTCGATCGCCTGGACGAGGCGCTTCTGTACGTGGACGGCCACGCCGAACCGCTGGTGGTGAAGGCCTCGGGTCTCGCGGGTGGCAAGGGTGCCGTGGTGTGCGCAACCCGCGCGGATGCCCGCAGCGCAGTTCGCACCATGCTGGGAGAAGGTCGATTCGGCTTGGCCGGCCGGGTCGTCGTCATCGAAGAGTTCATGGAAGGCGAGGAACTGTCGCTGCTCGCGATCACCGATGGACACGCAGTGGAGCTGCTTCCAGCGGCGCAGGATCACAAGCGGTTGGGCGAAGGAGACCACGGTCCGAACACCGGCGGCATGGGTGCCTACAGCCCGGTTTCCATCGCCACTCCCGCTCTCCTCGAGCGGGTGCAGCATGAAGTCCTGCTCCCGACCCTTCAGCAGCTTGCCCGTGAAGGGGCTCCATTCTCCGGGGTGCTGTACGCCGGCCTCATGATCGGCCCCGACGGCAGCGCTCGCGTCGTCGAGTTCAATTGCCGGTTCGGAGACCCCGAGGCGCAGGTCATTCTCCCTCTACTCGCCGGCGGCCTCGCGGAGTGCATGGCCAGTGTGGCGCGGGGTCAGGCGCCGACGGCGTTGTCGCTCGAGCCTGGACTCTTTGCCGTCACGACGGTCCTCGCCGCTCGCGGCTACCCGGAAGTCACAATGAAGGGAGCGGAAATCACGATTCCCGAATTGCTTCCTTCGGGAGTAACCGTTTTTCATGCCGGCACCGCACGGGATGTAGACGGCACTCTGCGAGTGACGGGAGGTCGAGTGCTCAATGTGACCGCCGTCGCCTCGAGCTTCGAAGAGGCCCAGGCGAAGAGCAGAGAAGCCGCAGAAGCTATTCAGTTCGACGGGAAAGTCTTCCGTAGAGACATCGGATGGAGAGAAGCCGCGCGACTCGCTTCCCGGGTGTGACGCAGATCCTGCCTTAGTCGTAATTCATCTGTCATTATTTCGGCGTTGGCCTGCTTTTGTAGGCGGAATTCTTACGCTGCGATTCGCTTCCCGAGTGTGACGCAGATCCTGCCTCAGTCGTACCTTCCTGTGTGATTATTTTGACGTTGCCTGCTATGCAGGCGGAATTCCAACGGAGGAAGTATGTCTTCATCGCGCAGTCGCAGGATCTCGACCCTTCTCGCAGTGTCCCTCATGGGGCTGGCGGGGTCGGCGTGTGGTAGTTCGACCAGTTACGGCGGGGGTGGTGGTGGTGGAAGCAACTTCCCGAATCCCACCGGTGCACAGGTGATCATGGTTCATGACGCCGAGTTCAAGAACAACACTGCCTTCAGCCCGAACCCGTACACGGTTTCGCTGAATGGCGCAGCTTCGGTCAGCGTCGAGTTCGGCAACGATGACAAAGTGACCCATCATGTCGTCGAGAGCGTGGTGAATCCGACCTTTGACAGCGGCAACCTGCTCAAGGGGACGACGTTTACCCACAACTTCACAACGGCCGGCACCTACAACTACCACTGCTCGATCCACCCGAACATGGTCGGGCAGATTCAGGTCAACCCGTAGCACAGGCTTCGAAACTGCGGAGCAGGGCGCCCTTGCCGGCGCCCTTTTTTTGTCCACCTTCAACCTCTCCAGAACTCCAGAGAGGCCTCCGTGCCGGAAACACCACTCGCAGGGTGGGAAAGCTTCTACGTCATTCTGGGCTCGTCGGCGGCCGCGCTGACCGGTCTCCAGTTCGTCGTCATGGCGCTGGTGGCTGATGTGCCCCGGGCGGGCTCAATCCACGACATCGCGACCTACGGAACCCCCTCGGTGGTGCATTTCTGCTCCGCGCTGCTCGTCTCGGCCATCCTGAGCGCGCCCTGGCCCGATCTCGAGGCAGTCCATATCCCGTTGGTTCTCACGGCGGCCGCAGGGCTCGTCTACATGGTGGTCATCATCCGGCGAGCGCGCGCTCGGGGCCAGTACCAGCCGGTGCTGGAGGACTGGATCTGGCACACTATGCTCCCCTTCATAGCGTACGCGGTCATCTGCGGCGCTGCTCTGAAGCTGCAGAGTCACCCCACCGGCGCACTCTTCCTGATCGGCGGCGCGACGCTCATGCTTGTGTTCATCGGGATTCACAACGCGTGGGACACGGTAGTGTGGATCGCGACCCAAGGCGCCCAGCGGAACAAGGCCGAGAGCAAGGAGTAGTTACTGCGCTTCCTCGGCGGGAAGGTGGCCAAGGGCGGCAGGGACAGCTCGTTCGATCGCCTCGAGGAGCTGGTCGCCGGCGATCGGCTTATGCAGATAGCCGCTCACTCCGGAAGCCCTGTAGCGTGCTTCGACTTCGGGGGCATCGTCGGCGGTGTAGACGAGGGTGGGAACCTGCACTCCGCTTTCCACCAGATGCAGGTGGAGTTCCAGCCCCGTCATCTGCGGCATGTGCGCGTCGAGCAGCAGGCAGTCGGGTAGATCTCCTCCGACCGCCAGCGAATCGAGGAACTCCAGGCCGGAAGCGTAGACTGTCGCCTTCAGCCCAAGCGACTCGCAGAGCCGTCGCAGGCCCACACGAACCGATGCCTCGTCCTCGACGATCGCGACTGCGATCGGATGACCGGATCTCGAACCCTCGAGAGGCATCAGGATGGCAAGGAGTGGTGAGCGGTGGCAATTGCTGAGGTGGGTGCTGACGCCAGCGTGAGCGTCTGGGCCGGGGTGTCGCCTTCGCGCCTCACGAGACCGGGCCCGAGCATGCAGTACATGGTGGCACCCCGATCGGCATTATTCTCAGCCCAGAGCCTGCCCCCGTGCGCGGCGACAATCGTTCGGGAAATCGACAGGCCCAGCCCCAGTCCCTCTGGCTTGGTAGTGAAAAACGGCTCGAAGAGCCGCTCCAGCAGGGCCGACGGGATCCCGGTTCCAGAGTCCCGAATCGAGATCAGGACGTTGTTCCGGGTATCGGCATTGGCGATCACCGTTAATCGCCGATCGGACGCCGCCGTGGTGTTCATCGCCTCGCAAGCATTGAGGATCAGGTTCAGCAACACCTGCTGGAGCTGTATCCGGTCACCAAGCACCGGCGGAAGATCCTGGGCCACGAGGGCGGTCGCGGTGACCCGCCGGGTAATCAGCTCTGCGTGAGCCAGCTCGAGCACTTCGGACAACAGCTCCCGGATATCCATCGGCTGAAGGTGAGTGTCGCCCCGCTTGAGCAAAGCCCGCAGGCGTCGGATGACCTGGGCGGCGCGCTGGTCCTCGGAGGCGATGTCTCCCAGAATCGCGTCCAGCTCCTCCAGGTCGGCAGGCTCACGCTTGAGGAGCCGTCTGGCGGCCTCAGCATTACTGGAGATCGAAGTGAGCGGTTGGCTCAGCTCGTGCGCCAGCGCGCCGGAGAGCTGACCCAAGACCGCGACGCGCGCGAGGTGGGAGAGCTCGCGCCGCTGCTCCTCAATTTGCATCAGAGCCTGGCGGCGGGCCGTCACGTTCGCCCGCGTCACAACCACGCCGCCGTCCGGTCGCGCCAGGGTTTCAAGGCTCAAGGCGTAGCGCTCCCTGCGGCCATCCTGTTCGTCGTCGTACTCCATCTCAAAACGGCGACTTTCGTGGTGAAGCACCCCTTGGATACCGGCCAACGTGCGTATGGCCGTCGCATCTCCCCGTTCGGCGGCGGAACGACAGGCCGCCACG
>DATIOP010000337.1:0-13900 GCA_035472975.1 Gemmatimonadales bacterium | reverse complement strand
GGTCAGCGCCGGGCCGACCAGGGCGAGCACCGCCCCGGCCAGCAGCATCAGCACAGCGACAAGCGCGCGAGCGCGATAGGGCCGGAGATAGTGCAGCAGCCGCCGCATCAGCGCCGCGTCGTAGCGGCGCTCCTGGGCCTCTTCGAACTGTTCCGGTGCTGCGGTCACGGCTCGCGTTTAACCTACGCCCGCAGCGATCGCCTCCTCCTCGGCTAGTTCATCGGTGCCCTTCAGGCGATGCCGGACCCAGCTGGAGAAGACGGCGAAACCGAACGCGAGCGTGAAATAACTGAGGATCGAGCGCCAGATCAGGGTATACAGTGGCGTGAGTTCCTTGGGCAGATAGACCGAAGCCATCACCGCAGTCGATAGAATCTCGGCGATACCGGAGGCCCCGGGCGTCGGAGCGAAATAGAGCAGAAAGGTGATGAACGTCTGCACCAGCAGCACATCCACGAAGTTCGCGTGTACGCCCACCGCGCGAAGCGCCACGTAACCGGCCAGCAGCTTGTTGGCGTGCGAAGGAGCGGACAGGAGCACCGCCCAGAACAGCGAGAGCCATCCGCTGGGGCTGTTGAATGCGAGGACGCTCCGGTGGGCGTCGTCGATGCCCTGCTGCAGCGCTTCGAGCCGGTGGGCGAAACGTTCGCTCTTTCGGCTGATCTTCACCGAGACCCAATGGAGGAAATCCCTGACGTAACGCGGAAAGACGATCGCGGCCACCAGCACGCACCCGATGGTCACGAACATGCCCAGGTTGCCGAGGAACATCTGGTAGAGCGAGAGGCCCAGGACGTTGCCGTGTTGCCCCAGCGATCTGCCGGCACCGGCCACGATCGCGAGAGGCCCGGCGATCGCGAAGAAGAGCACCGTCGCGATGAACGTCATGAGCGTCGAGGTGACGGCGACCGGCAGCGGCACGCCGGCGCGGCGCATGGCATACATCGTCATCGGCCCGGCGCCGGAATTGAACGGCGTCAGATACGCGGCCCAGGCTCCCATTCCGCCGGCGAGAATCATCCCCGTCAGCGGCGGGTTGGGGTGCACGTGACGGACCACGACCCAATTGCGAAGCCCGCCGCCAATCCAGTCCATCGACGCGAGACCCACACCCACCAGGATCCAGATCCAGTGCACATTCCCCAGGGCGTGGACAAACGCCGGCAGGTTGTTGCCGTAGATCAGGACGGCGACAAAACCACACAGCGATATGCAAACGAAAACGACGAAACCGCGGAGGAGGATCCGGGGCGAGAGGACATTGGCCATGGAGCGGGAAAGTTACCCCCGGGAGAGGGGAGACGGGAGACGGAAGACGGGAGAAAGGAGAAAGGAGACGAGGAATCCAGATGCCGACCTTGGCATTCGGATTCCTCGCTTCGCTCGGAATGACAGCCCGCGTTCTTTTTCCCGTCTCCCGTCTCCCATCTCCCTTCTTCTCTCTCCCTTCTCCCGCCGCTTCAACTTCCCTTCCCGTCTACCTTTCAGAATGGCCGAACCCGTCATCCGCATCGTCAACGCCAGACAGCACAATCTCCGTGGCCTCACCGTGGATCTGCCGCGGCGAAAACTGATTGTGATCACCGGCCCTTCGGGCTCCGGCAAGAGCTCTCTCGCGTTCGACACGCTCTACGCCGAAGGGCAGCGCCGCTACATCGAATCGCTTTCGACCTACGCCAAGCAGTTCCTGGAGCGGATGCCCAAGCCGCAGGTGGACCGGCTGGAAGGGCTGGCACCGGCGGTCGCAATCGAGCAGCGCAACCCCACGGTTTCCAGTCGTTCGACGGTGGGCACCGCGACCGAGATCTACGACTACCTGCGCCTCCTCTGGGCCCGGGTGGGCCGCCAGCGCTGCCGGAAGTGCGGCGCACCCGTCCGGCGCGACACGCCGCAGTCGGCAACCGAGGAGACACTGAACCAGATCAGCGGACCGGTGCAGGTCGCGTTTCCCCTACCCGAATCGGCCCGGCACAGTCATGAGGCCATCGTCGAGAACCTGCGCGCGCTGGGATTCATCCGGCTCCTGGGAGACGGTATCGAGTATCACCTCGACGCGCTGCCGCAGACCGTCGACCTGACCCAATGCGCCGAGTTGCTGATCGTGGTGGATCGCCTGATGCTGCAGGGAGCCGGAGGGGAGACTTCATCTCCGTCGAATGCCCGTATCACGGGTGCCATCGAGACCGCCTTCGGCGAGGGCGAAGGCATCGCGCTGGTTCTCCATCGGGATGGCCGGCTTCGCTTCACCGAGCATCCGGCGTGCAGTCGTTGCGATACGCCGGCCGCGACAGTTACCCCGGCGCTTTTCTCCTTCAACAACCCGCGGGGCGCGTGCGGCGGCTGCAACGGTTTCGGCGCCGTGCTGGAGTACGACGAGTCGCTGATCATCCCCGATACGTCGCTGAGCCTGAGTCAGGGGGCGATCAATCCCTGGACCAAGCCCCGTTACGAGACTCGACGCCGTCTCCTGCTCAACACGGCTCGCTCGCTGGGTATCGACCCCGACAAACCGTGGCGGTCGCTCAAACCGAACCAGAAGCGTGAGCTGCTCTATGGAAAACAGGGCCGCTACATCGGGATCTTTCCCTTCCTCAAGGGTCTGGAGCAGAAGCGCTACAAGCAGTACATCCGCGTCTTCCTCCGTCAGTACCAGCTCGCCCACACCTGCCCGGTATGTCACGGCAGCCGGCTCAACGACCAGGCGCTCAGCGTCGAAATAGACGGTGCCGTGATCTCCCATGTCAGCGCCAAGCCGGTGGACGAGCTTGCCACCTGGCTCGAAGCCCTGTCCCTCTCCGATTTCGAGCGGGAGATCGCCCACCTGATTCTGGACCAGCTGCAGCGGCGGATCGGCTATCTACGAGACGTAGGACTCGGCTACCTGACCCTCGATCGGCTCACCCGAACGCTCTCGGGCGGGGAAGCGCAGCGGATCGCTCTCGCCAACGCGCTGGGCTCCAACCTGGTGGATGCACTCTACGTTCTGGACGAGCCCTCGATCGGGTTGCACCCGCGAGACATCGACCGGTTGCTCGGACTGCTGCAGCGGCTCCGGGACACCGGCAACACCGTCATCGTGGTGGAACACGATCCGGCGGCGATTGCCCGGGCCGATTTCATGCTCGAGCTGGGGCCCGGCGCCGGCGAGAACGGTGGAAGGCTGGTCTATGCCGGACCACCGGCAGGCGCCACCGAATCTCTCACCGGGCAGTATTTGTCAGGCCAAAAGCGGATCGGGATTCCCAGCGCGCGACGTCCGCTCGGCCCCTGGCTGCGTGTCCGAGGCGCCACCCTTCACAATTTGAAGGGCGTTGACGTGGATATTCCGATGGGAACTCTCACCGCGGTGACCGGAGTCTCCGGCTCCGGCAAGAGTACCCTGGTGCATGACGTCCTGTACCGGCAAATGGAAGGACGGCTTCGCGGCGGCCATTCGGCCAAGGCACACCTGGGCGAGCCGGTCGGTAATGTCCAGTCATTCAGCGGATGGGAACTCCTGGATGACGTGCTTTTGATCGATCAGTCTCCCATCGGCCGCACGCCCCGATCCAACCCGGTGACCTACATCCGGGCGTTCGATGAAATCCGGGAGCTCTTCGCGTCCCAGCCCGAGTCCCGCATGCGCGGCTACACGCCGGCAACCTTCTCCTTCAACATGCCGGGCGGCCGATGCGAGGAATGTCAGGGCGCCGGCGCCGTGCAGGTGGAGATGGTCTTCCTGGCCGACGTGTTCATGCCCTGCGAGGTGTGCGGCGGGACTCGGTTCAAGCGGGAAGTGCTCGAGGTCAAGATCCGCGGACATTCCATCGCGGAGGTGCTCGAGTTCACGGTGGACGAGGCCATTCTACGGTTCCGGCACCAACCAAAGCTGGGACAAGCCCTCTGGCATCTGCAGCAGGTCGGCCTGGGCTATCTCCGCCTCGGCCAGCCGGCCACCACGCTTTCGGGCGGAGAAGCGCAGCGACTCAAGATCGCGCGCGAGCTGGCCCAGTCGGCCAAGCGCAGCGGTCGCAAACTCTACATCCTGGACGAGCCGACGACGGGATTACATCTCGACGATGTCCGTGTGCTCATCCAGGTGCTGGACCGCCTGGTAGACGCCGGCCACACCGTTCTGGTCATCGAACACCATCTCGATGTGATCAAACGAGCTGATTGGATCATCGACTTGGGACCGGAGGCGGGAGACCGGGGAGGGCTGGTGGTCGCCCAGGGAACTCCGGAATCAATCCTCGAGGTTTCGGCTTCTCACACAGCGAGGTACCTGAAGGCTGTCTTACGACCCTCGCAGGCCGCGGAGGAGTTTAGAGCTGTGGCGGGAATCTGAGGAGATTGAAAATTGATAATTGATAATTGATAATTGATTGAAAACTTCAGATTGATGCTTCAGACAGCGCAATCTTCAATCTGAAATCTTCAATCTTCAATTGCCTACCGTCCTCCGCCTCTCTCCCGTCATCCCCCCAACCACCGCTGATTGAAGAGTCGTATAGCTCTCCCGCAGCGCAGACTCGGTGGTGGGCCAATCGATGCACGCGTCCGTGATGGAGACACCGTAGCGCAGTCCCTCCTTGCCGTGCCCCAGTCGCTGGTTTCCTGCATTGAGATGGCTCTCCAGCATGGCCCCCATGATGTTGCGGCTCCCGCCAGCTACCTGTTCCACCACATTCCGAAGCACCGCGGGCTGACGGGTGTGATCCTTGTTCGAGTTCCCGTGGCTGCAGTCCACCATCACCCGCGACGGCAAGCCCTGCTCGGCGCACAGTGCGCTCGCCTTGACGACCGATGCCGCGTCGTAGTTGCTGTGCCCTCCGCCACCCCGCAGCACAAGGTGGCGATCGAGATTACCCGTGGTGTGGACGATCGCGGATCTCCCATCGTCGTCCATGCCGAGGAAGGCGTGAGGCGTCCCGGCGGCAAGCATGCCGTCGAGCGCGGGCTGCAGGCTCCCGTCCGTCGCGTTCTTGAATCCCACCGGCATCGAGAGGCCGCTCGCCATCTCACGATGAGTCTGCGACTGGACGGTGCGGGCGCCGATGGCGGTCCAGGAAACCAGATCGGCCACATACTGGGGCACGACTGGACCAAGCATCTCGGTAGCTACCGGCAAGCCGAGCTGATTGACCTCGAGAAGCAGCTTTCTCGCGAGGCGGAGTCCGGTCTCCATGTCCCGCGTGCCGTCCAGGTGCGGATCGTTGATCAGCCCCTTCCAGCCAACCGTGGTCCGAGGCTTCTCGAAGTAGACCCGCATCAGGATCACCAGCGAGTCATTCAACTCCTCACGAAGTGATGCGAGGCCGCGGGCGTAGTCGAGCGCGGCGTCGATGTCGTGGATCGAGCAGGGCCCCACCACCATCAGGAGGCGAGGGTCATCCCCCGCCAGCACCGCTTGCACCTCGTGGCGGCTCCGGAGGACCACCTCGGCGACACCGCGGGACATCGGGAGTTCTTCGCGAATCGCCCGTGGAGAAACCAGCGGATCGAGTCGCTCGATCCGAAGGTTGCTGGTCGGGGGAGTTAAGGAACGGTCCTGGGCCATCGACATTCCTGAAGAGGTCGTGATCGTGTAGTATGCCCGGAGAGCGGGGGTGACGCTAGGCTGCTGCCATGAAACGTTGCCCTGTCGCCTGGTCGCCTATCATCTTGCACCGCATCAGTTTGCTTCACGTAAACCATGCCCGAACTCCCCGATATCCTGCTCTACCAGCGCAGCCTCGAGCAACGGGTTCGGGGGCAAACGATCGAACGCATCCGGCTCGCGTCTCCCTTCCTGCTCCGCAGCGTCGAACCGCCAATCAAGGAGACCGAGGGACGGAGAGTCCTCGGGATCGAGCGAATCGGAAAGCGACTGGTGTTCGTTCTGGACGGCGATTGGTTCCTGGTGCTCCACCTGATGATCGCGGGTCGCCTCAAGTGGCTCGACACTGGCGCGAAGCTGCCCGGACGAATCGGACTGGCGGCGTTCGATTTCCCCACGGGAACCCTGGCACTCACGGAAGCCGGAAGTAAGCGACGGGCCTCGCTCCACGTGGTGACAGGCCGCGGGGCCCTGAAGGACTTCACTCGCGGAGGGCTGGATGTACTCTCGGCGACGCCCCCCGAATTTGCCGAGCGGCTCAGGAGACAAAGTCACACCCTCAAGCGAGCGCTGACCGATCCCACGATTTTCGACGGGATCGGGAACGCCTATTCCGATGAGATCCTGCACCGGGCTCGGCTCTCTCCCTTTGTTTTGACCGGTCGGATTGAAGAAGAAGAGATTGGCCGGCTCTACCGGGCCACTAGTGACACGCTCACCGAATGGATCAAGAGGTTACAGGAGGAGGCGGGAGACAAATGGCCGGAGAAGGTGACCGCCTTTCGAGAAGGCATGGCGGTCCACGGACGCTATGGTAAGCCCTGTCCCGAGTGCGGGACCCTGGTCCAGCGGATCCGCTACGCCGACAACGAGACCAACTATTGCCCGACGTGTCAGACCGAGGGACGGCTGTTGGCCGACCGGGCGTTAAGTCGCTTGTTAAAGGAAGACTGGCCGCGCTCGCTGGAGGACTTGGACGAGCACATCAAGGAGAGGCACCTCTAGCTCCCGAGGCAGGACTCGAACCTGCGACCCGCTGATTAACAGTCAGCTGCTCTACCAACTGAGCTACTCGGGAAGGGCCAAGAGGATAAAACCCCCGACTTACCGGGGCAAGCTCCCGCAAAACGCTGTCCCCATTCCCCGCAACGGCTTTTGCGATAATCCCTTAGTACTACTGTGAGCACATGCTCACACATATCAGAGTGTGAGCAATCACTCACATACACAAGTGTGGTGACTGCTCCGCAACACGTGCCCGATTTTCCCCCGTTTTCTACCCCGGTTGCATTGGCTAAGTCATTGTAGAAAAATCTGTTACGCTTCAGGCCTGCCTTTTTTCCCCTTGGCTCTTACCTTGTTCCCATGCCTTTGCACCCCCTCTGGGGCCATGAAGAGCAGAGGGCCAGAGTAGGCCGGGCAGCCGCAGCGGGTCGGCTGCCTCAGTGCCTTCTTCTGACAGGTCCCGCCGGCGTAGGGAAGCAGCGCTTTGGGCTGTGGGTCGCGCAACTGCTGCTTTGCGAGAAAAAGGGAGTCGACGAGCCCTGCGGTACCTGCAGGGGATGTCGCCAGGTTCTCGAGATAAGCCATCCCGATCTGCACTGGATCATGCCGGTCAACCGGCCCAAGGCAGGCGAAGCCGGGAAGCAGGTCGAGGAGCTGGAAGACGCGCTGAACGAGACCCTGGCAGCTCGGCGTGAGAACCCGTTGTACGCGCCGCCAGGCGGGATGGCCGGGCACTTCATTTCAACGGCCCGCCTCCTCCAACGCCGCGCGGTGCTGACACCGGCTCAGGGAAGCCGGAAGGTCTTTCTGATTGCCGAGGCGGACCGCCTGGTGCCGCAGGAGTCCAGCCCGGAGGCGGCCAACGCGCTGCTGAAACTGCTCGAGGAGCCGCCGGCGGATACGCAGTTCGTAATGACGGTGACTGATGCGAACCAGCTCCTGCCCACGATACGATCCCGGGCGGTCGAGTTGAAGCTGAACCGGCTGTCTCAGAAGATGGTCGAGCAGTTCCTGGAAAAGTTCGGACCCAGGCTTTCTCCCGAGGCGTTTCGGATCAAGGCGCAGCGGTCGAACGGGGTGATAGGTCTGGCGCTGGGAGACGGAGATCAGATGGCGCGGGCACGCCGCAGTGCCGAGGAGATTCTGGAGGTCGTGAAGGGCGGCATCGGACAACGAGCCGAGCGCGCGCTGAAACAGGGGGCCTGGGCTGCCCGGGGCGATTTCTCCGCGACCCTCGAAGCACTGGCGGAGGTGCTGGCCGATCGGGCTCGAAAGGCCGCTGTGGGTGGAACGGGACAGTTAGCCGGATTGGTGCGAGCGCAGGAGCGGGTGCAGGCGGCGCGCGAAGCCGCCCAGGGCAACGTCAACCCGCAGCTCCTGCTGGCCGCACTGCAGAATGAATTGGCGGAGGCGCTCTGATGCTGAGTCACGTGGATGAGCGCGGGCGGGCGAGAATGGTGGATGTGGCCGGGAAGCCAGAGACAGCCCGGAGCGCCACGGCGGAAGGTGCGGTGAGGATGTCGCGCGAAGCCTTCGAGATGGTACGGGACCAGGCAGTAGCAAAAGGCGACGTACTGGCAATCGCGGAGGTGGCAGGCGTAATGGCGGCAAAGCGGACCGGCGAGCTGATCCCGCTCTGTCATCCGCTCCCCCTCGACGTCGTAACAGTCGAAGCGGTACCGGACGAGGGACTGCCGGGTATAAGGATCACGGCAACGGCCCGGGCGACAGGCCGGACCGGAGTCGAAATGGAGGCGTTGACCGCCGTCTCGATCGCCTGCCTGACCGTTTATGACATGGTCAAGGCGGTAGACCGATCGATGGAGATCACATCGGTCCGCCTGCTGGAAAAAACCGGAGGAAGCCGGGGAGACTGGCGCCGGCCCGCTTGAATGGGGCAGCACGCCAGATTCACGATAGGAGGAGGAAGCATGTCAGTTGACCAATTCGAGCCGAACAGTCGATCGCGCTGGATCCGGGCCGTGGTGGTTCGGGCCGGAGCGCTGCTCGCCTGTGCGCTGCTGGTAAGCGGACTGGCGGGATCGACCGCTCGGGTGCGGGCATCCGATGTAGCGGTTCTGCCCAGCCCCAAGGAAGTGGGGGATGAGTTCCGTACCATGTCGCACCGGCTCGAAACGGCCGAGGGCGAGTTGGCGCTGGCCCGGGTCCAGATCGAGCGGGCCAACGCGGTGTTCAAGTATTCCAGCCATTATCAGATTCCGGCCGATCTGACCGCGTCGATCTATGACATCGCGCTCAGCGAAGGAATCGAGCCCGAGGTCGGCTTCCGGCTGGTTCAGATCGAAAGCAACTTCAAGCTCAAGGCGTTGAGCTACGCTGGTGCGGTTGGCTATACCCAGATCCAGCCGGCTACGGCGAAGTTCTATGAGCCAGGTTTGACCGAGGAGCAACTCTATAGCTCCGACGTGAACCTGCGCCTCGGCTTCCGTTTCCTGAAGGACTTGCTCAACAAGTACGACCAGGATTGGGAATTGGCATTGCTGGCGTACAATCGCGGACCGGCCCGGGTCGAGGCGATTCTGCAGCAGGGTGGAGATCCGCACAACGGCTATTCCGATGCCGTGCTGCGCGGGACTTCCCGTGAAGTGAAGCAGCAGTAAGTCGAGCAGGACAAAATCGAACGGGGGCGCCAAGTGGCGCCCCCGTTCTGTTTCCTGCAATCCGTCGGCTTCAGTTCGGAATGTTGAGCTTCTCGCCGGCCTTCAGCACCGAGCCACTGTCAATTCCATTCGCATTACGCAGCGCGGTCACGGTGACGCGGTAGTGCTGAGCGATGCCCGAGAGGGTTTCCCCCCGGCGCACGACGTGGGTGTGGGAGGCGGAAGCGGAAGAAGCAGTCGAGCTGGCTTTGGCAGGAGCCGCGTTGCCCGGACCCTTCACCCGGATCCGCTGACCCGCCTTGAGTCCGGCGGTGCTGGACAGGCCATTCCATTCCCGCAGCTGCGCCACGGAGACGTTGAACTTCTGTCCGATGGTCCAGAGCGACTCGCCGGAGCGGACGGTGTACATCCCGCTGGACGAGACGGTCGTGGACGAGCTCGCGCGGGTAGTTTCGGTGTTCGGCAGCCTGGCCCCGCTGGTCGGGACGACGATGCGGGTTCCGGCCCGAAGCGACTTTGCCTTGACACCCGGATTGGCGGCCGAGATCGTCGCGGTGGAAACTCCGTAGATCTTGGCGATGCCGCCCAGGGTCTGCCCTCTGGTCACCACGTGCTCGACGAAGGTAATCCGATCCTTCGCCGGCATAGCTGCGTAGAGGACGCTCACCGTGTCTCCCTTGCCGAGCGGCAGGCGGACGACCGATGTCGACCGAGGCGGAGTAACGCCGCGGAGGTATTGGGGATTCAGCTCCCGAATCGCCGCGGTGGTGGTATCGGCCAGCCGGGCGATGACGTCGAGTCCGGTGGCATCAGGAACGATGACGGAGTCCAGCTGGAGCGCGTCGATTCCTTCGAGCCTGGGGAAGCCGTATTTCTCCGGCTGCTTGGCGATGAGCGCCGCAGCGATCAGCTTGGGAACGTAGTCCTTGGTTTCCCGTCTCAGGAAGCGGGTGTCGTAGAGGCGGAAGAAATCGGCGTCCGGATTATCCTCTTCCTCTTCGTCGTCGCCCAGGCGCTTGAGCCCGCGACCAACCTTGCCGGCGCCGGCGTTGTAAGCCGCGGCAGCCAGATACATCGAGCCGAATCGATCGCGCAGATCGGCGAGGTGACGGGCGGCGGCGTCGGTCGAGCGGAACGGATCCCGCCGTTCGTCCACCCAGGAATCGATCCGCAAGCCGTAGAGCTTCCCGGTGCCCTTCATGAACTGCCACATCCCGGTCGCCCGGGAGCGGCTTACCGCGGAGTTGGAGAAACCGCTCTCGATGAGGGCGAGATAGACCATGTCTTCCGGAACGCCATGCTCGCGCAGCTTGTCCCGGATCATTGCCTCGTAACGGGGCATGCGGGTGAGCCAGATCGCCATGCGCTCGCGCGCGGTGCCCTGGAAGAAATCGAGGTAGTACTGGACCCGGGTGTGCGAGTTGTAGGTCTCGACGTCGATGTCCCAGGTGACCGCATTCTCCAGCTCGTTGGCACCGCCGTGGCTTCCCGCCTCACCGGTAGCGCCGACGCTCGAGTCGCCAGTGTCGGGAGATGCCGCGGCCAGTGCCTCCAGCATGTTCACGTCGGCCGCGGAATCCGCGGCCAGACGTTCCACGACTGAATCGGGCAAGGACGCCGCGGCTGCGGAGTCCGCGAGGTGGGGCGGAATCGTGGTCGTGTCGCGGTTCGCCGATGCGGTATCCTTCGCGACAGCGACCGGCGCCGATGGCGCGGGGCGATGCGAAGTCTGCTTCGGCGTGACCGGCGCGGGCGACTTCCCGCCCGAGCAGGCGAACAGACACACAGCGGTGCAAACCAGGCCGAGTCTTATGCTCACTGTCCTGCCTTTCGATCTGACTGAAAATCACACGAGCTAATCGAGAGAATACGTCCCGGCAGCCACCGATGTTACTGGCTGGGTCCCAGCTTGAATGCCGCTTGGTGGGAATTCCCTCTGCAAATTTTCTGCGCGTCGGACTCTACTACAGCTCTTTTCGGCTAATGTTCGGCACTCAATCGGCCCGTCGCGAAATGAGGCAGGGCCGTGCTTTTCTCTAGGGCCGCTCAGCGCATGAACAAGCGGTTGCCAAGCACCCGGTTAGTCGCATTCAGAACAGCCAAGGCGGCGCCTCGCGGGGTGTCTTCCTCGGTAAGAAAACAGCCAACCAGACGGGGACCTTCCCGTTCCGTCGGGATGGAGAGCGAAACAATCACCACGTTCGCGTCGAAGGCCCGGACCGCTTTCACTCCCAGCAATTCGAACTTGATGGCCCCTTGAACTGCCTTCGTCAGAGCCATAACGCAAGCCTGAGCGGCACAACGCAACTCGCCCGCCTGGGAAGTCAGGCCCTCGGCCTCAGCGGTGTATTCCTCCGATTCACGCAATTGGAGGGTGACCCGGGCACGGCACCGCCCATTGGGCAGGCGGTCGAGCAGGAAGTCGGTAAACCGCAATCGGTCGGGGGCGGCGACGGGCATGGGTTCCGAGTCAGTTGGCGCGGAGGCGCAGGTTTAGGATACCTTACGCCAATGCGAAACCCATGCCTCGTAGCCCTGCTCGTCGGAGCGGTGGCTACCCCCGCCCGGGCCCAAGACCCGGGTTTTCTTCGTGCCGCCCTTGAAGCGCGGATCAGGCAGGATACCGCGGTCGTCGGGCTCAGCTTTCTTGACCCAGCCCGGGGCGATTCCCTCGACATCCAGGGGGGACTCCGATTTCACGCCGCCAGTACGATGAAGGTTCCCGTCCTCATCGAGCTGGGCCGGCGGGTGGACGCGGGCGAGCTGAAGTGGGACGACAGCCTCCTGGTCCACAACGAGTTCCGGTCCCTCGTGGACGGCTCAACCTATGTGCTGGATCTGAAGGACGATTCAGATTCCAGCATGTACACCCATGAGGGACAGCGGCTGCCGATCCGGGAACTCGCCAGTATCATGATCACCCGGAGCAGCAACCTGGCGACCAATCTGTTGATCACCCGGCTGGACCCCAAGCGAGTGGACGCGACCGCCCACAAGCTTGGCGCCGACTCGATACACGTACTGCGTGGCGTCGAGGACGGCAAGGCCTTCGCTCTGGGAATGAACAACACCACGACCGCACGAGACCTTGCGGTGCTGCTGCGCGCGCTAGCCAAGGGTACCGCCGCGTCCCCCGCGAGCACCCGGGTCATGCTCGACATGCTGCTGGGCCAGGAATTCAACGACGGGATCCCGGCGGGACTGCCGGCCGGAGTGAAAGTCGCCCACAAGACCGGCGAGATCACCGCCCTCCTGCACGACGCGGCGATCATCTATCCGCCAGGCCGGGAGCCCTATGTGCTGGTGATCCTCACTCGGGGGCTGCCGGAACACGACAGCCTGGCGAAGCTGCAGGCTGATCTATCGCGGGTGGTTTACGACTGGGCGACACGCCCGGCTTCTTAGCCTAGGCGTTCGGTCAACGTTGCAGTGAGCCTCTCGGCTGACATCCTATCGGCCTTGGCAAACAGGTCGCTTCGGGAAGGGGCCTCGAGAGAGGTCTGAGCCCAGATCGATTTGTGTTCCGGGGTATTGGGACGAAAGGCCAGAACCAATCGCCAAGCGGAACTCCGCTGAGTCTTTTCGGCCACCGGTGAAACGTTCCAGTGCGTACCACCGACGGTGATTTCTCGCCACGCCATATCATTTCCTGAGAGCTGGGTTTGCGACGGGCGCACAATGTGAGGCGCGCCTTGCCTCGGGTCAAGAGACCCAAGGCACCCTTCAAGAAAGTCGCTTACCCAGCTCTTCGGTCAGGCGCGAGTGTATTGCCGGAATCTCGCCATGAGGTCGCGGGTGACCGGCCCCGCCTTCCCTGATCCGACCGTGCGCCCGTCCACCATGCGGATCGGTGCTATCTCCGCCGCCGTGCCGGTAAAGAACGCTTCGTCGGCAGTATAGAGATCGTAGCGATTGATGATCGTCTCGACGACGCGGTGTCCCGCCTCGGTCGCAATCTCGATAACGACGTCCCGAGTCACACCCTTGAGAATCCCGGACCACACAGCCGGAGTGTAGAGCAGGTCCTCCTTCACCACGAAGAGGTTCATCCCGGACGCCTCGGCGACATGCCCGGCGCTGTCCAGCATGATGACCTCGTCGGCGTTTGCGGTGGTCCCCTCGACCTTGGCCAGGATGTGGCAGAGATAGTTCAGCGACTTGACCCGCGGTGAGATCGACTCGCGGTGGGGAATCGGGGTCCCGGCGGTGATGACCGACAGCCCGGCCTCGTAGCGCTCGGGAGGCCAGAGGCTGATCGTGTCGAAGATGATGATGACTGAGGCTCGCGGACATTTGCGCGGATCGAGACCCAGATCCCCGACGCCGCGGGTGACCACATGGCGGAGGTACGCTTCCTTTATACCGGACCGCCGGACACCTTCTTCGGTCACCGCCATCATCTCATCTTTGGAGATCGGCACTTCGAGCAGGATGGCCTTGGCCGAATCGTACAGCCGATCGACGTGCTGTTTCAGCTTGAAGGTCTTGCCGCCGTAGACCCGCATGCCCTCGAACACACCGTCACCGTACAGCAGGCCGTGGTCGAAGACGGAGTTTTTGGCGTTATTGCGATCGTACCACTGGCCGTCAATGTAGATGACAGTCACTCGAGATCCTCACCGAAAGCGCTTGATCCTGGGCTCACAATGGCGGGGAATGTCGCAGGGGGCAGCGGCAGATGGAAGGGGTGGTTTGC
>DATIOP010000336.1:0-3045 GCA_035472975.1 Gemmatimonadales bacterium | reverse complement strand
CCTTGGAGCGCATACAAGCAGATGAGGCCCAGGCGAGGACAAATCTCAGAATTCGCCGCCTTGCCGCGGGATCGCGTGGCCACCTCACCGGAATTGCGGTTGCACTTGGTTTCGTTGCGGGAGGGGCGCTTGCGATCGGTGTCTTGGCCGTAGGGCGCCTTGCCATCAGGCGAATGGCCCTGGTCCACGACTCAATTGATCGGCTGACCACCAACGATCTGGATGTGGCGCGCTTGCGGGTACGCGAGCAAGTACCAAATTCAGGCATGCAGGCGGACTCGATACCAGATCGGCCGCCGATGTCATGACGTAACACCGGCTTGATGGCGAGCGATCGGACTATCCTCGTCTCAGGCCTGAACCCATAGGAGGAGACTGACCAATGGCAACCACGAAAAGAATCCAATCCTGCCTCTGGTTCGACGATCAGGCCGAAGAGGCGGCGAAGTACTACACCGGCATCTTCAAGAATTCGAAAATCGGCGAGATTACCCGTTACGGAGAAGCCGGACGGGAGACTCACAAGCGGCCGCCCGGATCGGTGTTGACTGTGGCCTTCGAGCTCGACGGACAACCGTTCACCGCGCTCAACGGCGGTCCGGTGTTCAAGTTCAACGAGGCGGTCTCGTTCCAGATCATGTGCAAGGACCAGAAGGAAGTGGACTACTACTGGGAGAAGTTGACTGCCGGAGGGGATCCCAGCGCCCAGGTCTGCGGCTGGCTCAAGGACAAGTTTGGCCTGTCATGGCAGGTGGTGCCGACCACCCTGCCGGCCATGGTCGGCGATCCGAATTCCGAGAAGTCGCAGCGCGCCATGGCGGCCATGATGGAAATGAAGAAGCTCGATATCGCCGCGCTGGAGCGGGCGTATAACGGGGAAGAGGCGATGGCGAAATAGGGGAAATGGCGGGATGGCGGGAGGACGGGAGGTCGGAAAGAGTGAGGTGACTCGCCCGGCCGCCCCGCCCGTCCTGTCCGCCCTGTCCGTCTTGTTCGCCCCGCCCGTCCGCCCGTCCGCCTTACCGCCTGCCCGCCCCACGTCACGCCGCCCGGATCGTCTCCTTCCGCTCCGCAATTGCCTCGACGACCCATTTCGCATCCCGCCCCACGCCATTGATCAGATCCGACGTCATGGCGTACTGGAAGTGGAGTCCCACGAAATACAGTCCTGGCTCGCTCGTCACGATGCCCCGATCGTGCAATGGCTCGCCATCTACGCCGAAGATCGGGAGATCCACCCACTCGAGACCTGGCAGAAAGCCGGTGGACCAGATCACGTTCTCAACTTGCAGGACCCGTCCATCCTCGAGCATGGGGAGACCACGCTCTGTCCCGATTACTCGTGGCACTCGCTTGACGCCCGCCGCGATGAGATCCCTCGGCTTTACCCGGACCAGCGGTGTCGCCCGCAGCAGCATCCTGGGCCTCACCTTTCTCCCGATCGGCGTGTCCACGCTGAGGATGTTGTGACCGAGTGCCCGGATCAGGTGCACGAAGAGGAAGCGCCCGGCGAGACTGTCCACCCGGAACGGCACATGTCCGGGGTCTTTGCCCGCCAGCCACAAGGGATGTTTCTTCACCGTTTCCATCGCGATCTCCGCTCCCGAATTGCCGGCGCCAACTATCAAGACTCCGCCGGGAGCGAGCTGTGACAGGTTCCGGTACTGGCTCGAGTGAAACTGTACGATGCCTAGGTCGAGATCCGGCGCGAACCGCGGAATCCGTGGCCGGCAATAGTTTCCCGTGGCGATCACCACCTGCTCCGCTTCGAACCGCTTCTCTCCCGCCTCTACCAGGAAATAGTCGCCCTGCCTTGAGAGTCGAGTGACTCGAACGTTGGACCGCACCGGCAGCTTGAAGTGCGATGCGTACCCTTCGAGGTAGTTCCCCATCTGGTCCTTGGTCGGTTTGGCACCTGGTCCAGCGGGGAATCGAAGACCCGGAAGGCCATCATAGAACGCCGGACTGAAGAGACGCAGCGAGTCCCAGCGCTTCCGCCAGGAGTCGCCCACTCTCGGGTTTGCGTCGAGAATGACAAAGGGGATCTTTCGCCGGGCCAGGTGATACCCGACCGCGAGCCCTCCCTGACCGCCGCCCACGATCACGACTTGGAATCGTTCGTTGCCCTGCATGATCATCTCCCTTCGAGAAACCCGGTGACTCAATTGACGGAGAGATGATAGGAGAGGCGGGGTCCTCGCCGCATCGGGCGAAGTGGCCATCCGGCGTAGGGAAACGCCGTGGGTATTTCTATGTAGCCGAATTGACCAGGTGATGCTGGTAGGCGTAGGCCGTCGCCGCGGCTCGGCTCGATAAACCCAACTTGGTGAAGATGTTGCTGACGTGACGCGCTACGGTCTTCTCGCTGATCCCCAGGTCCTGGGCGATCTTCCGGTTGGACTTTCCGGCCGCAATTTCCCGAAGAACTTCCACCTCGCGCAGGGTGAGCCCGCCCGCAGCTGAGTCGGCTGGCGCGGTAAGGCGCCGCAGGCCATCCAGATCGGGCTGGGCGCCGAGGCGTTGGAACTCGCGTCGAGCGGCCTCGAATTCGAGTTCCGCGGTGGCTGGATCTCCCATGGCGCGACAGGCGAGACCGATCGCGACTCGTGATCGGGCCGCATCGTAGGGCGCCTCGAGTGCGCGCCAGAGCTTCCAGGCGTTGCGAAGCTCGGTCAATGCATCGCTGGGTTTCCCTTCAGCGAGCAAGACATTCCCTTCAGCGTGGGCGGCCGCGGCCAGCAGGTAGGGAGCATCGAGATGCTTACTCATCTCGCGAAGCTCGTCAGCCGCGACCCGCGCCTCGCCGAGTTCCCTCGCTGCCAGCATGATGTCTACCGCGGCCGAGAGAACCAGTGGCCGGAACTTCCGGTCCCGGACCTCTTTCAGCGAGCGGCGTATGGCCCCCGTTGCGGCATGCTCGTCGCCCTGGGCCAGCTTGAGTTGAGCCAGCCCCGGCTCCGGCTGGCGTCCATGTTGGCCCGCGGCGATATACGCCTGTTCCGCTTCGGCATAATCACCGGTGAGACGAAAAAGCTCACCCAGCAG
>DATIOP010000335.1:0-1643 GCA_035472975.1 Gemmatimonadales bacterium | reverse complement strand
TCGCGGTGAATCCGATCGGGACGGCGATACCCAGCCAGAGGTGAAAGCCCCAGGCGACACCACCGTGGGCTGACTCGACGCCCAGGTGGGACAGAATGATGTGGAGCACGGCCGCCATCACCAGGAAGGCGACGAACGATGCAGCGTAGGTCTTTGACGCCTTCGCCCGCATCGCGGCGAGCGCTTCCTCGGTGTATCCGTGAACCCGGACCCAGGCCTTGGCGAAGAGCAGGGGAGAGTACCAGACAGCCCCGATCAGGAATGCGGCGAGCGCGGCGAGGAAGATCGGGAGATAGTGGCCGAGTGACATTTAGTGATCGCTGGTAATGGTGGAATAAGCAGTCAGGGCAGACGGGGCGGGAACTACTCCCGCTGCATGAACATCCAGCGATGGCCCTCGAGGTCCTCCGCCCTATAGCGCTTCGCGGGAGGGCCGGGTTCCAGCTCCGAGAGGATCACGGCGCCCTCCCGCCTGGCGCGGACAAAGTGCGCGTCCACATCGCGCACGTAGACCAGTGCGCCGTCGATGATGTAGGGAACCTGAGACCATTTGTCGGCTCGAGCGCAATGCTGCCGATGCTGGCGCGGTCCTTCGTAGTCAGGACTGGGGGTCGCCAGCATGATCACGCCATCTCCAACCTCCATCTCCCCGTGAGCGAGGCGCCCGTCGTCTCCAACCATGCGGGCCCGTTCCACGAACCCGAACGCCCGGGACAGCCACTCCAAGGCTGCCACGCCGTCGGCATAGGCTATCATCGGGATGACGTCGGGATACTTGTCGGGCATTTCTACTCCAATCTCCTGGGACCCGGCCTTACTCGATCTCGGTGACCGACCCCAGCCCCGCATAGATGTAGCGGGTTCCGAAACGGCGTTTCAGTTCAGCAAAGGCTGGCTCGCCGGTGCAGTGGCCGGGCGCGATCTCATCCACCTGCCACTGGTCGTGTAACGCTGTCGTGATCCGGGCGATGGCCGAATCCGGCGTGACTACTAGGTGCAGTCCGCCGAAGATGAGATGCACATGATCTCCCCAGGCACGCGTCGCTTCGAGGATGGTTTCGATCCCGGGATGCGAGCACCCCACCAGTAACACCAGGCCCTGCTGAGTTCGCAGGACCAGCGACAGCTCACGCAGCTCGAGCGTACCGGGATTCTTCGAGACGGTCGAGATGATCGCGACGCCGGGCGCTACTTCGGTGAGGGTGTCGATCCAGGTGAAATGTGCCTCGGGCCACGGTGTCCCGAACTTGAGTTCAGTCTCCGGAGAGCCGGCAAAGTACCTCATCGAATCTGGCAGGGTGGAATCGGTGCGGTAGAACGTGGAGGGCAGGGCCGCACCGAACACACCGAATCCTTCTCGCGGCGCGTAGATCCTGACCTTCGGGTTGACCCGGAGGAGGTAGTTGAGACCTGCGGTATGGTCTCCATGACGGTGGGAGACGACGACGAAATCGAGCCGCTTCAAGTCGATCCCCAACGCCTTGACGTTGTGGGCGAAGATGTCGGCGTTGTTTCCGGTGTCGAAGAGAATGCGTTTGCCGCCGTATTCAACCAACGCGGCGAATCCCCAGTCGCGAGTGAGATCTCGCCGGGGTCCGAAGGCGTCGTACAGAATGGTGACGCGATGTGGTTCGGGCGGAGAA
>DATIOP010000334.1:0-7731 GCA_035472975.1 Gemmatimonadales bacterium | reverse complement strand
GCCCGGCTCACTGGCCTGGGCTCGGTTGCCCTATCTCGTTGTGCCATGATGCGAACGGCGGGTCGAAGCACCCCCCTTCGGGCGCTTTCGGTCGGAAGCTGGAGTCGGTTCTAATCTGGCAAATTTCAAGATCCCAAGAGGACTGCCCCAACTTCGCCGGCGAGATGGAATTGTCTAATCCGTTGCCTGTGAACCGCTTAGCATATGGCCAGTGGACTGGCATTTTGGTTGCTTTTAAAGCGGTCGATCGAAATCCTCCGTGCCTTGGGCGGTCACGGCAGACGGTTACCCTTCAGCTAGTGGGAGAGGACATATGAATCGCAAGGGCTTCACGCTCATCGAGCTGTTGATCGTGGTGGTCATCATCGGCATTCTGGCCGCCATCGCGATCCCGAAGTTCGCCAACACCAAGCAGAAGGCGATCGTGGCGTCCATGAAGTCGGACCTGCGGAACCTGGTGACGGCGCAGGAAGCGTTCTTCTCGGATAACAACGACTACGCTGGCTCGACCACCAGCGCGTCGCAGACCAACGGTACCGGCGGCGCGGGCAAGGTGTCCTTCGTTCCGAGCACCGGCAACGTCCTAGTCCTGAACTACATCAATGCCTCGGGCTGGAAGGCCACCATGACGAACCCGGCGGTGACCAACAACCCGAAGAACTGCGGCATCTTCACCGGCCCGATCGCGAACCAGCCGAACGTTGCGGTGACTCAGGAAGGCGCCCCGGCCTGTTGGTAAGGTCGCGGGAGTCCAGCTACACGGGAGGGCGGCGGAGCGATCCGCCGCCCTTCTTCTTTTCAGGCTAGAGCTGACGAGGGAGTCGGCGTCATCTCCTCGGCGTTTCCTGGGTTTTTGACCCCTGATTTTGGTCTTGCACAACTCCTTCGGGATAAGGCACTTCCGGCAATTTCCAAGAGACATCTGCCACCTTTCGCACCGCGCCCGTGCGCCGGATCACATCGCTAACTCCTTTATCACCAGTCTGTTACGGCATTCCTTCTCCCCCATGGCACTTGGGTTGCCCCCTCACTCGCGCTGACCTGTGACTAGTTGCAAAGGCATCTCGCAGTGGGCACGACGAGCCCTCGCCTAGGGACCCCAAAAACCTGGCGGCGGAAGCGAGAAATGCCTGTTGAATCAGTGTCGTGACAGCAGTGTATCTTCGAAGGGATTGGTGTCAGACTTTGTGCGGTCTCGCTCCGCCAGATGGCTTCAAGCTCTGTCTCATTAGCGAGTACGTAAAGTCTCTTGCATTAAGAGTTTGGCAGAACTGACTTAAAGCATTTTAGAAGCTTGACAAAACCAGGCTCGCATAATAGCGTAGCCTACCGTTTCCACCTCAAGTCACGCCGGGCAACTATGGGCCTCTTCAGCAGAAAGAAGACGACCGTTGCGCTGGATATTGGTTCCGGGCTGATCAAGCTCGTGGCCATTTCCCATGGCGCCGGCGATCCCGTCCTCACCAAGGTGGCTTACACCAGCGTGGTGGATGACGCGATCGTCGAAGGTGAGGTCATGGACCCCGGGATCGTGGCTGACGCGATCAAGGGCCTGATGGCTTCCGCAGGAATCAAGGCCAAGCAGGTCGTGATCGCGGTGGGTGGACGCGACGTGATCATCAAGAAGATCGCGATGGATCGCATGCGCGAGGCTGAAGCCCGCGAGGTGATCCGCTGGGAAGCGGAGCAGCACGTTCCCTTCGATATGGAGAACGTCGAGCTCGACTTCCAGATCCTGGATCCCGCCGGTGAGGGGCTCCAGATGACCGTGCTCCTGGTCGCCGCCAAACGTGAACTGGTCGAGAACAAGGTGGCGTTGCTCGCCGAGGCGGGGCTCACCCCCGCGGTGATCGACGTGGACGCCTTTGCGCTGCACAACGCCTTCGAAGTGAACTACCCCGATGCCATGCGGGGTGTAGTCGGCCTGGTGAACATCGGCCACGAAATGACCAACATCAACATCCTCGAGGACGGGGTTCCCGTGCTCACCCGTGACCTGCCGGTCGGCACCCGCCGCTTCCGGGAGGACATTCAGAGGGAGCGCGGCCTGTCCGCGGAGGAAGCCGATCACCTGCTGCAGGGCTTCGAGCGGAGTGAGATCCTGGATCCTTTCCTCGAGACCCGTGGCGAAGAGCTGGCCGTCGGCATCGAGCGCGCCGCCGCCTTCCTTCAGTCGGCCAGCCGGTCGGCCAGTGGTATCGGGCGGCTCTGGCTCACCGGTGGCGGTGGTCGGATTCCCGGCCTGAATAAGGTGCTCGGGGACCGGCTGCGTCTCCCGGTGGAGCTGGCTAGCCCGGTTGAGCGGCTGCGGGTGGCGGATGGGGTCTTTGAAACGATGAACATCGACGAGGTCTCACCGCTCCTGATGCTGCCGATTGGTCTGGCACTCAGGACTGCGGCGTGATCCGAGGCCCGGAGCCATATCCATGATGATCACCGTCAATCTCCGTCCTGGACAGAAGCGCAAGCGCGCCGGCGGCGGGGGTAAGGAATTCGTCGAGCGGTTCAGGGCGCTGGGGACCCGGATCAAGGACCCCATGCTCATGGCCGCTGCTGTGGTCGGTGTCCTGGTCGGTGGGTACCTGATCTGGGGCTTCGTCTCAACCCGGCGGGAGCTCGCTTCCCTCCAGCCGCGGCTGGAGCAGGTCCAGGACGAGCACAAGCGCTTCGAGGGATTGCTGCAGCAGAAGAAGCGCGCCGAGACGATCCGCGACTCGCTGCTGGCCCAGATCCATACCATCCGCGCGGTGGACGGCAACCGTTACGTGTGGCCCCACGTGCTGGATGAGGTCGCGAAGTCGCTGCCGCCTTACACCTGGCTCACTTCGCTCGCGGTCCAGGGCATGGTGGCGGTCGTCGATTCGGCGGATACCACGGAGCGGCCGATGCAGTTCAAGATGGAAGGCCGCACCATGGATCTTCAGGCGTACACCCGGTTCCTCCGGCAGCTCGAGGCCTCGCCCTGGCTTCAGGACGTGACGCCGCTCGAGGCGAGCACGATAGTCGAGCTGGAGCGTCCGGTCACCAAATTCACGATCCAGGCCGCGTTCAAGCAGGCGGACTCGGCGTATATCCGGACCGTGCCACTCAGCCAGTCGGTGAGGTAAGCATGGCTGCTCTCAGCAACCAGCGCACAACGCCGCTCCTGATCATCGCCGTAGCCCTGCTGCTGGGCTACATGGGATACTCGGGAACCGGCCTCGAGATGCTCGGCATCCCTGGGATCACCCAGGCGAACGACACCATCGCCGCGCGGAAAAAGACCATCGACTCGCTCCTGGCCATGACCGACAGCGCCAAGAAGATTCTGGCGCAGGGCAGCGTGGACGATCTGCGCCGCCGTCTGGAAGGGTATCGCTCGAGCCTCGAGCTCATGCGCCGGCTGGTTCCGGATCGCAATGAAGTCGCCAACCTGATGGACGAGATCTCCACCCGCGCCAAGATCCGCGGGGTCCAGGTTGCGCAGTTCATGCCGATGGCTCCGGAACCGGGACCCGCGCCCTTCGAGACCTACCGCTACCAGTATTCCGTGGTGGGCCGCTACGACCAGCTGGGAGAATTCCTGTCGGACGTGGCCAGCCTGCAGCGCATCATCGTCCCGGTCGACCTGAACCTGAATACCGTCGATCTGGGCCGGGCCAAGGCTCTTGGCGACTCCACGGGGTCGCTGCTCGAGGCTCGTTTCCAGATCCGCACCTTCGTCAAAACCGCGACCCCGGAGGGAGAAGCCAGTGGCACCTGATTCCCTGCGGCGCTCGCTTCTGGCCCTCGTGCTCCTCGCGGCCGCGTGTGGCGGAGCCGCGAAGAACGATGAGGCCGATGCCGCCGTTGACATGGCGGCGGTCCGCGCCAAACGCGATAGCACCCGGATGGCTGATTCGCTCGTGCGAGTCACCTACACGACGTGCTCTGATTCAGTGATCACCGACATGGGCAAGACCGCGGCGGGCAAGAAGAAGCTCGCGGTGGCGCAGCCCGAAGGCATGATCCGTCCCGAGGTCCTCACCGCCTGTGGCAAGCCGCCGGCGGGTCTCGCAACGGCGCCTGCCGCGACGACCACGGCCCCCGCGGCGGAGAAACTCACGCCTCAGCAGCTGGCGGTGCAGCGTGCCGACTCGGCCCGCAAGGCTCGCGAGCAGGCGAAGCAAGACTCGCTCAAGACCAAGGCGGAGCTGGCGCGCCAGGATTCGGTGAGCCGGGCCGGGGCGGATTCGATACGGAGCGACTCGCTCGCGCGGGCCCGGGAAACCGAGGTGGTGCGGGAGACCTTCACGTACGCGGGCGGATCTCGCGATCCCTTCGTCTCTCTGATCTCGACGGCCAAGGTCGGCCCCGAATTTTCCGACCTCATCCTGCTGGGCATCTATCTCGACCTGCGCCGCTCGAGTAACAGCGTCGCGGTGCTGCGAGACAAGAACTCGGGTAAGCGCTACAAGCTGCGGGTAGGAGACCAGGTCGGCCGCCTCAAGGTGGCACAGATCCGGCAGCAGGACGTGGTATTCACGGTGGAAGACATCGGGTTCGAGCGACAGGAAACGCTGTCGATGCGCAAACGGGAGGCAGAAACCCCATGACGTGTAAGCTTCTATTCGCCCTCGCAACGGCGCTCGTCACAGCGACGCCCGGCCGTGCGGCCCCGCCGCCAACCGGCCAGGTAACCGCCGTAAGCGTGGTCCCGACTCCGGGTCGTGCGGAGATCGTGATCAACATTCGCGGGGCCGTGGAGGTCAAGGACTTCGTCCTCCGCGAGCCTAACCGTCTGGTGATCGACGTCCTCGGCGCGACGCTGTCGAGCTCGGGCGCCACCTACGACGGAATCAACCGCGCCGGCGTCTCCGACGTTCGGTACTCCCAGTTCCGCCCCGACGTTGTCCGGGTCGCGATCTATCTCGACGAACAGCGCGACTATCGCGTTGAGCGGGATGGTGACGACGTCCGGATCAGCTTCGGCGCCGACCGGAGCTTCCTCGCCTGGTCCAGCACCGCGCCCTCCGAGCTGAAGCCACCGGCGGAGCATATCCGCCCGGTCGCCGCGGAGCCCGAGGTTACGCCGCCCGCACCGGTCGTCGTGGCCGCCCATGCGGAGCAGCAGCCCCGGATTACCGTGACCTGGGACAAGGCCGACATCTCGGACGTGGTCGCCGGGTTCGCCGCGTTCTCCGGGAAGACCATCGTCCTCGGCAAAGACATCAAGGGAACCGTTTCGGCCGAAATCAAGAATCAGCCCTGGCCCGAGGCGTTCTCCGCCGTGCTGGCCACTCAGGGACTGCAGGCGATCGAGTTGCCCGGCGGCATCATCCGGGTCGACTCGCCCGGCGCCCTTGCCGCGCTCGATTCGATCGAGCCGTTGCAGACCCGTCTGGTCCAGGTCAACTACGTCACCGCTTCCTCGCTCATCGGGAGCATCGGCGCGATCCTGACCAAGCGCGGCAAAGTAGTGGCCGACACGACCTCCAATTCACTCATCGTTACCGACACCCGCAGCCGGGTGGCTGACGTCTCGGATTTCGTCAAGAACCTCGATATCCGCACACCACAGGTCTCGATCCAGTCGAAGCTGATCTTTGTCGACCGGACCGACGTGCAGAGCCTCGGTCTGCGCTACGACCTGGGCAGCAGCGACGTATTCTTTAACAAGCTGGTGCAACGGACCGACCCCTCGACGGGTGATCCGTTCGACAAGAACACAGTCGTGGTCGGCGGCGAGTCGGTGGCAGGCATCGCGAATGCCGACGCGCTCATCGTGAGCCCGGCTCTCGAAGTGGTGTGGCGGACCGCCATCGGCGGGTTCGACCTCACGACCTTCGTGCAGGCGCTGCAGCGGGTGGAAGTGGCCGACGTGCAGGCGGAGCCCCTCATCACCACGCTGGATAACCGCGAAGCCTTCATCAACGTGGGTGAAGACGTCCCGGTCCGCGTGGTCGACGTGAGTTCCGGCTCCAGCGGCCAGGCCGGGCCGCCCAAGGCGACGGTGAACTTCAAGGAGACCGGTATCAAACTGAAGGTCACGCCGCACGTGACCAACAACCGCCAGGTGCTGATGAAGGTCGTCGCCGAGCGGTCGGACATCCGGACTCTGGCCGCGGCCGACCTGGGCTTCACCATCAGAAAGCAGAACGCGGAAAACCAGCTGCTGGTGGCCGATGGCGAAACCGCGGTAATCGGCGGCCTGACCGTGACCGAAGTGAACCAGGTCCGTTCCGGCATCCCGCTCCTGGTCGATCTCCCGATCGTGGGCAAGCTGTTCGGGTTCTCCTCTAATGAGGAGCATCGCCGCGACCTGATTATTCTGATTACGCCGCGTATTATCGACGACGGTCAGAGCTGAGCTGTCTGGCGGTCTGTCGTCCGGGCGACCGGACCTACGCGAGCCCGACGTCGTGTCGGGCTCGCATGTTATAGGGAGGTACCGAGGTGGCGTTGCGGTTTCTCACGGCCGGAGAATCTCACGGCAAGGCCCTCGTAGCAATCGTCGAAGGGCTTCCTGCGGGACTGCCGGTCATGGCCGAACAGGTGGACCAGGAGCTGGCCCGCCGGATGATGGGATACGGCCGCGGTGCCCGGATGAAGATCGAGCGGGACCGCATCGAATGGCTGAGCGGTGTCCGGGCCGGAGAGACGCTGGGCACTCCCGTCGCGATGCTGATCCACAACCGCGACTGGACGAACTGGGAAGAAGTGATGGCGGCCGAAGGCACGCCTGGCGATGTCAGACGGCGTCGCCTCACCAGGCCGCGACCCGGCCACGCCGACCTGGTCGGCGTACTGAAGTACGACCGGCAGGACGCCCGCGACATTCTGGAGCGGGCCAGCGCGCGCGAAACCGCCGCCCGGGTGGCCGCCGGCGCACTCGCCCGCCGGCTGCTGGAAGAGTTCGGAGTGGAAATCGGGAGCCACATCGTGTCGCTCGGTGGTATTCAAGTACCGCCGGTCGCATCGCTTCCGGTCCCGCTCAATCCTGCGGCCGACAATTCGGAGATCCGGGTCCTCGACCGGACGATCGAGGCTGAGATCATTCGCCGGATCGATCAGGCCAAGAAGGACGGCGACACTCTTGGGGGTGAAGCTCAGGTTGTGGTGCGGGGACTCCCGGTTGGCCTGGGAAGCCACGTGCACTGGGACCGGAAGCTGGATGGTCGCCTCGCGGGTGCGTTGATGTCCATTCCGGCGGTCAAGGCAGTCGAGATTGGAATGGGATTCGAAGCAGCCCGCCGCCCAGGGTCCGAGGTGCATGACCCGATCGACGCGGATGCGGTTCCCGGCACCAACGCGCCGGATCCCGCGCTTCGCGGAGGATATCGCCGACGCAGCAACAACGCGGGTGGGCTGGAGGGCGGAGTCACCACCGGTGAGCCGCTGGTGATCCGGGTCGGCATGAAGCCGATCTCGACCCTCATGTCCCCGCTGCCGACGGTGGACCTGACGACCGGAAAGGCCGCGAACGCGCAAAGCGAGCGGTCCGACGTTACCGCAGTGCCGGCGATGGGAGTCATCGCGGAGGGACTCACCGCGCTGGTCGTTGCGGATGCGTTCCTGGAGAAGTTCGGCGGCGATTCTCTGGCAGAGATCCGGCGCAATTTCGCCGCCTATTTGCAGAACCTGGCTGCACGATGGGGAGCACTGTCGCCATGAAGAAGCACATCGTTCTGGTTTGCCTTCCCGGGGCCGGCAAGACCACGGTCGGAAAGCTCGTAGCCGAAAAGCTGGGAGCCGAGTTCGTGGATTGCGACA
>DATIOP010000333.1:0-9937 GCA_035472975.1 Gemmatimonadales bacterium | reverse complement strand
CGTGCTGCGCGATGTGTTCCAGCGCGGTTCGAGTCCAGATTCCGATCCCCCGGCCATCCCGCCGCATCCATTCGATCCAGCGCCGGGCCAGGCGCCGGAAATCCATCTCCGGCTGAAGCAGCTCCTCGGCGAGCACCAGGGCGAGCGCCAGGTCGTCGTCGTAGGGCGACTGTTCCGAGTCCTGACGCAGCACCTCCTGCAGGCCGCCGGGGAATTCCCGGGCAATCCGGTCCGCGGTGTCCAGGAACTCGGTGGGGACGCCAAGCGCATTGCCGGCGGCATGACCCAGGAGAGCACCGCGGGCACGGGCGGCAAGCGAAGGGGGCGACGACAGAGGGGACATTGGCCGCCGAATATACTCAGCCGGAGGCCTCGAGCCTCCCCATTTCGGAGATCGCGCGGGGACGGCTATTTTCCCTTCTTCCTGCACGCGACCCAGCCGAGGATTCGCCCGTGGCCAAAGACTCACTGACCATTACCGACAACCGGACCGGCAAGACGTACGAGCTGCCGATCACCGAAGGCACCATCAAGGCGCCCGATCTCCGCAACATCAAGTTGGATGCCGAGGATTTCGGCCTGATGACGTACGATCCGGCCTTCCTCAATACCGCATCCTGCCGCAGTTCGATCACCTTCATCGACGGCGACCGCGGAATTCTGAGATATCGCGGCTATCCCATCGAGCAGATCGCCGAGAAGGCGAGCTTTTTGGAAGTTGCCTATCTGCTCTGTGAAGGTGAGCTCCCCAACCGGGCGCAGCTGGACAAGTGGGAGGACGACGTCAGGTATCACACCTACGTCCACACCAATATCATCAAGTTCCTCGAGGGGTTCCGCTACGACGCGCACCCGATGGGCATGCTGCTCGGCGTCGTGGGAGCACTCTCGACCTTCTATCCCGACGCGAAGAACATCGAGGACCCGGCCTCACGCTACCTGCAGCAGGTGCGGCTCATCGCCAAGCTGCCCACCATCGCGGCATTCGCCTTCCGGCATTCTCGTGGACTGCCCTACGAGTTCCCCCGGAACGACCTGGGTTATATCGCGAACTTCGTGAACATGACCTTCAGTATCGGCGGCAGGCACGAACCCAATCCGGTGCTGCAAAGGGCGCTGGAGATCCTGCTGATCCTCCACGCCGACCACGAGCAGAATTGCTCGACTAGCGCGGTTCGAGCGGTCGGGTCTTCCAACGTGGACCCGTTCTCCGCAGTGTCGGCCGGTATCGCGGCTCTCTATGGACCCTTGCATGGAGGGGCCAACGAAGCGGTTCTCGTCATGCTCGACGAGATCGGCGACAGGAAAAACATCCCCGCTTTCATCGAGAAGGTGAAGCAGGGAGGCGGGCGCCTGATGGGCTTCGGCCACCGGGTCTACAAGTCCTATGATCCGCGCGCCAAGCTGATTAAGAAGGTCGCGTACGACGTCTTCGAGCAGACCGGCCTCAATCCCAAGCTGGAGATCGCGCTCGAGCTGGAGAAGATCGCACTGGAGGATGAGTACTTCATCAAGCGGAAGCTCTATCCCAACGTGGACTTCTACTCCGGCATCATCTACCAGGCGATGGGGTATCCCACCGACTACTTCACGGTGCTCTTCGCCCTGGGACGGCTTCCAGGCTGGATCGCCCAGTGGGAAGAAATGCTGCTCGACAAGGACACCAAGATCGCCCGTCCGCGGCAGATCTACGCCGGCTATCCGCAGCGGGAGTTTGTGCCGATGGCTATGAGGGGAACGGGAGATTGAAGATTGCAGATTTCAGATTGAAGATTGAAAAGCGCCGCCCCGCAGACTGAAGAGGACCTGGAAGAAATCCTCTCGCGTCCGACCCAGGGCGTGATGGAGGTTCTCGCCACCCTTCCCGGCGACCTCCTCGTCCTGGGTGCCGGTGGCAAGATGGGGCCCAGCCTGGCGCGCATGGCCCAACGGGCCCTGGGGGAACGCCACCGAGTCATCGCCGTATCACGCTTCAGAGATTCCACGAGCCGGCAGTTGCTGGAACAGGCGGGGATCAGGACCATCGCGGCAGACCTCCGAGACCCCGCCACGATAGCCCGCCTCCCTGACGCGCCCGACCTGATTTTCATGGCCGGCCAGAAGTTCGGGACCAACGCGGCACCGGCCGAAACCTGGGCCATGAACGCGCTGGTGCCGGCGCTGGTTGCGGCCCGGTATCCGGATCGTCGTTTCGTCGTCTTCTCGACCGGCAATGTCTATCCGCTGGTACCCGCCAGCTCCAAGGGCGCGCGGGAAAACCACGCGGTCGGACCGGTCGGGGAATACGCCATGAGCTGTGTCGCGCGCGAGCGGCTCTTCGAGGACGCCGCGAGTCGTGACGGCACCCGGGTCACCATCTTCCTGCTGAACTACGCCAACGATCTTCGTTATGGTGTGCTGGTGGATTTGGCGCGGCGGGTCCTGAACGGAGAGCCGGTGGACCTGAGCATGGGACAGGTGAACCTGATCTGGCAGGGCGATGCCAACGCGCGAGCACTTCAGTCTCTCGCCCTCGCCTCGAGTCCTGCCACGACCCTGAATGTCACAGGGCCAGATGTCTTGAGTGTCCGAGTGCTGGCGAAAAAGATCGGCGACTATGCGGGGCGGGAACCGGTGTTCACAGGAGCCGAGGCGGCTGACTCCCTGCTGAGCGATGCCAGCCGGTCCATCCAGCTCTTCGGCCCACCAGCCATCTCGGTTGACACCATGATCGAGTGGACCGTCTCCTGGCTGAACCAGGGAGGTCGAGTGCTTGGTAAACCCACCCATTTCGAGGAGCGACATGGGCAGTTCTAGTCGGATATCCATCCATGAATGACCTGCGGACTCACCTGCTTGCCGGACAGGTCATTCCCGCTCATCCGCTGGCCCTCACCGCCGATCGAAAGCTCGACGAGCGTCGCCAGCGAGCGTTGTCCCGCTATTACATCGCAGCCGGTGCGGGTGGGCTCGCGGTGGGTGTCCATACGACTCAGTTCGCTATCCGAGATCCCAGGCACGGCCTGTTCGAGCCGGTTCTCGCTCTCGCAGCCGAGGTCGCAAGAAGCGAACAAGCGCGTTCAGGGCGGAAAGTGGCGCTGGTGGCTGGTGCAGTGGGCCGCACCGCCCAGGCCGTTGCGGAAGCGGAGACCGCCGCGAAACTGGGGTACGACGCGACACTGCTCTCTCTGGCCGCCTGGCAGGACGCGACTGACCAGGAACTGCTGGCGCACTGCCGCACCGTCTCCGGCGTGCTTCCGCTCTTTGGTTTCTATCTTCAGCCCGCCGTCGGTGGCCGCCACTTGGGCTACCAGTTCTGGCGCGGGCTGGCCGATTTGCCCAGTCTCGTCGCCATCAAGATCGCGCCGTTCAGCCGATACCACACGCTCGAGGTAATGCGCGCCGTGGGCGACTCGGGACGCCGGGATCTGGCGCTCTACACCGGAAACGACGACAGCATCGTGGTAGACCTGCTCTCCCGTTTTCCCTTCGGCGACGGCGACCGTCGCATCGTCGGCGGGCTACTCGGCCAATGGGCTGTGTGGACTCGGCGAGCGGTCGAGTTGCTCCATCATCTCCGCCGCCAGGACTCCTCCAACCAAGTCGGGCCCGAGTGGTTGTCGCTCGCGACCCGTCTCACCGATGCTAACGCGGCGATCTTCGACGCCGATCATCAGTTCGCCGGCTGCATTCCTGGCATTCATGAGGTGCTGCGGCGGCAGGGACTGCTCGCTGGAACCTGGTGTCTCGACCCCGAGGAACAGCTCTCGCCGGGGCAGGCGGAGCAGATTTCCCGGGTCATTCACGCCTACCCCGAGTTGATCGACGATGCCTTTGTCGCCGAGCATCGGGACGCCTGGCTGTCCTGAGCTAGCTTTACAACTCTTGATGTGACGGGCACTTGCGGCGCCAGGAATGGCGCCGCTTGATGTTTTAGTATCATAGTGATATCATAACGATACCAACTCAACTGAGGGTAGAGCTGTGATTCGGGAAATCGAGCATAAGGCTGTGAATGGAGCCCTGGCCGTGGTGCTCCTGCTGGCCGCGACAGCGTTTTTGGTCGCCGCGTTCATCAATGCCGTGCGGACGCAGCAACCACAGCGACTGATCGGGATCATGCTGGCCTTCCCGCTGCTGGTGCTCTGCTGGAAGGGACTGCTGGTCGTGCAACCCAATCAGGGCAAGGCTCTGCAGCTCTTTGGCCGCTACAGCGGGACCGTGCGGGCTTCCGGTCTCTGGTGGGTCAATCCCTTCTTTACCGCGCGAGCCATTTCGCTCAGAGTGCGGAACTTCGAAACCACCAAGCTCAAAGTGAACGACCACAACTCCAATCCAATCGAGATCGGGGCGGTCGTGGTCTGGCAGGTGACCGATAGCGCGGAAGCTCTTTTCGAAGTGGACAACTACGAGGACTACGTCAAAGTGCAGAGCGAATCGGCGCTGCGCGGTCTGGCGAACCAGTATCCCTATGATGCGCACGAAGCGGGGCAGATGTCGCTGTCGGTGAACACCACCGATGTGGCCGAGAAGCTCAAGGTTGAGATCCAGGAGCGGCTCGCCAAAGCGGGCGTCAAGGTGCTCGAGTCGCGAATCAGCCACCTGGCCTACGCCCCGGAGATCGCCGGCGTGATGTTGCGGCGCCAGCAGGCAAATGCCGTCATTGCCGCGAGGCAGAAGATCGTGGAGGGTGCGGTCGGCATGGTCGAATCGGCGCTGGATCAGCTTTCCAGTAAGCAGATCGTTCATCTGGATGAGGAGCGGAAGGCGACGATGGTGAGCAATCTGCTCGTGGTTCTGTGCTCCGAGCAGGCTACTCAGCCAGTCGTGAACGCCGGATCCATCTACTGAGACCGTCGTGGAGCGGAAACCCTTCCTGTTGCGGCTGGACCCGGCGCTGCACGAGGCCTTGCAGCGCTGGGCGGCCGACGAGCTGCGGTCGCTGAACGGTCAGATCGAGTTTGTGCTGCGTCGGGCAGTTCAGGAGTCAGGCCGACTGAAGAGTGACGAGCGAAAGGACTGAGGACTGAGAGTACCCAATTCCGAGTACCAACTGCTGAGTGAGGACGATATGCGGCGATATGTACAGATTTCCGGGGTTTTTTTCGCGCTTCTCGCGCTGGTCCAGTTGACTCGAACGCTGTCCGGTTGGCCGGTCCAGGTGGCCAGTGTCACGATACCCATCTGGGCTTCCGCGGTCGCATTCGCGATCACGGCAAGCTTCGCGACGTGGGCCCTGCGGGCCGTAATGAGTAAGGGGAGCGAAAGTACCTAGTACGGAGTAACGAGTACCGAATAACGGCAACAGTGAGAGAGGAATCTCGGTGCCCGAGCCTTCGCGGACTCTTGCGCATCGGGATTCCTCGTTTCACTCGGAATGACAGCTCTGTTTCTCCTGTTCCCTGTTCCCGCCTTTTTCAGTTACCCCGAGCCGCGTACTTATCCGGGAACTGCTTCGCGATCGCCATCGCCAGGGGGTCAGCAATCATCTGCATGTGCGCGACCGCTTCGCGGGTCTTGGCGTAGGCCGTGGCCCAGTCTCCCTTGGCCTGGGCGTCGATCGCCGCCTTGAAGCCCACCACGTGTCCCTTTACCAGGTCTGCCACGACCTCGGTCGGAAGATTGGGATTGGCCGAGTTCAGGAACGCGCCGAAGTCCTTGGTGTAACCCAGCAGATCGTTCACCGCCTTGTCCTGCATCTTCTGATCTTTCTTCGCAACACCGGTCGCGTAATCCACGATGAAGCCGATGTGCTTCCGCCAGAGCGCCAGGAAGGCCTGCCCTGCCCCGTCTCCGTAGACGGTTCCGATCGCCTGAGAGAGCTGCACGGAATTGGCGTCCAGAGCACCCGCCGCCGCCTTGAACTCGGCACTGCGTCCGGCCAGCGCCGCGGCGGTCGCCGTCAGACCCAGCTGGGCATGCTCGGCGAGGAGATTGTTGAGCGCTACCCGGAGGTCTCCGGTCGACATCGTAGCAGCGGGCATGGCGTGGTCGCCCGACATCTGGGCCTGGGCCTGGGGCGCCGCCAGCGTAAGGCCGCCGACCAGAAGCACAGTGGGGAGAAGAGAGAACCGCATGATCAGTTTCCTGCCTTTCCTGAAGGATTGACGCGGATTTCACCGCGCATGAAGTGGTGCCGATCGCAGAAGTAGCTGTAGTCCCCGGGCTCTTCGAATCGCATAGTGAAGCGAGTTCCCTTCCCCGCGAGCTTGCCTCCAAAGCGGCCATCGGCCTGCTCGTCCCTGCCGGAAGTCACCGTGTGCTCGATGTCGTCGCCGTTGTCCCACACAACGAGAGTCCCAACCGGGACTTCGATGGCTTTGGGCTCGAAGTGAAAGAGGTGGATCGAGATCGTCTGCTCTGGCGCAGGTCGAAGCCAGGGAAGCACTACCACCCCGGCCGAAAGCCAGGCTTGTCGCAGGTAACGCATGGCACTCTCCGTGATCGAAGCAGCCTATGTACGGCGGAGCTGGAGGGTTGGATTGGTGGGAGACGGGAGACGGGAGACGGGAGACGGGAGACGGGAGACGGGAGACGGGAGACGGGCCAGTGCGAGGGCGGCCGGTTGCTGGCCAAGTCAATACTTGACTAATCAAGCAATATTCTGTACCTTCAACCCATGCCTAGACCGGTCACCTCCGTTCAGCGGGAGATCAAGCAGCGGAAGCCGTTCCGCTCGGCCAGCCAGGAGGCGTTCATCGCCCTCCTCCGCACCGCCGATTTGCTCCGCCGGCGTGTCTCGACCGACATCGAGGCGGAAGGGATCACGCTGCAGCAGTACAACGTCCTCCGGATCCTGCGGGGGGCGGGACCTGAGGGACTCCCGACTTTGGAAATCCCCGAGCGGATGATCGAGCAGGCGCCGGGGATCACCCGGCTGATCGACCGCCTGGAGCGCAAGCGGCTGGTTTCCCGGGAGCGTTGTCCTGAAGACCGCAGGCAGGTCACCTGCAGGATCAGTGAGTCAGGCCTGGATCTCCTGGGCAAGCTGGACGTGTCGCTGGACCATGCGGACGATGCGCTGTTCGCGGCGCTGTCGACCGCGGAGCAGCGACAGCTGATCAAGCTGCTCGACCGGGTCCGAGCCGACGTAGACCTACCGGCGTCGTCCAAATGATGAAGCGGGATTTGTTTTGTGAAATTAGTTGACTAGTTATGTATTAACCAATCACGTTTCTCGCAGGAAAGGCAAGGGACATATGACCACCATCGCCTCACCATCAATCCAGCGGATCGGCGCGGCTCGCGAGGGGGTTGGCCTGGGAGCGTTGCTGCGGACCAGGCCCGACTGGGGCACCACTCTCCTCCGGCTCACTCTTGGCATCGTGATGTTCCCCCATGGTGCGCAGAAACTGCTGGGCTGGTTCGGCGGCTACGGGTACCGCGGCACCATGGATTTCTTCACCCATCAGATGCACATCCCCGCCCTGTTCGCCTTTCTGGCCATCATGGCGGAGTTCGCAGGATCGCTGGGCCTGATCACGGGATTCCTGACTCGGGTCGCCGCCTTCGGCATCGCGATGAACATGATCGTCGCGCTCTTTCTGGTGCACGCCCATGTCGGATTCTTCATGAACTGGGGCGGGCAGTATCCGGCCGGGCAGGAGGGCTTCGAGTACGCGCTGCTGGCGATTGGGGTGGCGGTGTACTTGATCGTGAAGGGTGGCGGGAAGGCGTCGGTGGACGGGACGATAGCTGAATAAGTAACGAGTAACGAGTACCGAGTACCGAGGAAGCCGCCATTTTCTCGGTACTCGGTACTAGGTACTAGGTACCAGGCAGTTCCTCTCCCTCCAAATACGTATACCCCTCCAGCCCCGCCACATAGTCGGCGATGAACTGGTTGGCGTCCTGGCGGGCGAGGTCCTTCGCGTTGTTGACTTTGCGACGGAAGGTTGAGAGCAGGTCGGAGGCGTGGAACTGGACGTAGTGCAGCACCTCGGTCACCGTGTCCCCGTGCACCAGGTCGGTCACCTCGTACCCCTGCTCGGTGAGCCGCACGTGCACCGCATTGGTGTCGCCGAACAGGTTGTGCAGGTCGCCCAGGATTTCCTGATAGGCTCCGGTCAGGAAGATCCCCAGGATGTAGGGCTCGTCGTCCTTGACCGGGTGCAGCTCGAGCGAGGGCTTCCCCTTCCGGCCTCCCACGAACCGGTCGATCACTCCGTCGGAGTCGCAGGTGATGTCCTGAATGGTTCCCCGGCGAGTCGGTTGTTCGTGGAGCCGGTGGATCGGCATGATGGGGAACAACTGATCGATGGCCCAGTTGTCAGGCAGTGACTGAAAGACGGAGAAGTTGCAGAAGTAGCGGTCGATCAGGGTGGACTCCAGATCTCCCACGATTTCGGGATACGCCGCCTTGTCTTCTTCGATCATGTGCGCCAGGGCGTTCATGGTGCAGAGATAGAACGTCTCGACGTCGGCCCGGTCCCGCAGCGAGAGCACCCCGCTGGCGAACAATTCCTGGGCTCGTTCCTTCCCGAACGAGGCATCGTGATGCGCCTCCTGGAGCCGGTCGGGTGAGAGCGACTCGAAATTCTCCTTCATCTCCACCAACAGCGGATGGACGCCTTTGCCGAGCTTGGGCGGCAACGGCTCGATCTGCGATTCGACATCGGTCACGTTGATGAGCAGCAGCGCGTGATGCGCGGTAATCGCCCTCCCCGATTCGGAGATGATGTGGGGCATGGGGAGGCCTTCGGCTCGGCACATCGCGCCGACGGTGTAAATCACGTCGTTGGCGTACTCTCGCATCGAGTAATTCATGCTGGCGGGCCGGGTGGAACGGGAGCCGTCGTAATCCACTCCCAGCCCGCCTCCCACATCCACATGGCTCAGCGCGAAGCCCATCTTCCTGAGCTCAACGTAGAAACGAGCCACCTCCTCGAGCGCCGCCTTGATGTACTGGATGTCGGTGATCTGGCTACCCAGATGGAAGTGCACCAGCCGGAGTACCTCCTTCCGCCCCAGACTCTCCAGCTTGTCCAGCAGCTTCATCAGCTCGGCGGCGCTCAGGCCAAACTTCGACTTTTCTCCTCCGCTCTTGGCCCAACGTCCCGAGCCTTCGGCTGCCAGCTTGATGCGGACACCGACCGTGGGAGAAACGCCCAGCTCGTCGGCCACCTTGAAGAGCGTATCAAGCTCGCTCAGCTGCTCCAGGACTACGAACACCGTATGTCCCAGCTTCTGGCCCATGAGGGCGAGGCGCATGTACTCCTCGTCCTTGTAGCCGTTGCAGACGATGATCGGCTGGATGCTCTCGGTGATCCCCAGGATCGCCTGCAGCTCCGCCTTACTGCCGCACTCGAGTCCCACGCCGAGTGGCATGCCGAATTCCACGATCTCCTCGATAACGTGGCGCTGCTGGTTGACCTTGATGGGGTAGACCGTCGTATAGGTGCCTTCGTAGCCGAACTCGGCGATGGCATTGCTGAACTGGGCGGCGAGCGCCTCGATTCTGGCCCGGAGGATGTCGGAAAACCGGAGCAGCAGGGGCAATCCCACGCCCTGCGCGTTGAGGTCCATCGCCAGCTGGTAGAGATCCAGCCCGCGCTTGGGATTTCCGTCGGGGTGGACGGTGACCCGGCCATCTCCATTGGCCCGGAAAAACCCCAGACCCCAGCCCTGCACGTTGTAGAGCTTCTCGGCGTCCTTGACGGTCCAGGAAGTCGGGGAGATTGAGCCGGCTCCGGTTGGAGGAAGGGGAAGATTTTAATAGAGGAAGACGGGAGATGGGAGACGGGAAGGGCGGGAAGGCGGTTGGGCGGGAAGGCGGACAGGCGGTTAGGGGCGGAATGGAGGAATGGCGGAACGAGACGGACGGGGCGGACAAGGCGGGAAGGCGACAGGAGACGACAGGGCGGACGGGGCAGGAGGCTAGATTTCAGATCGGGAGTTGCAATTACCAATTACCAAGTGCCCATTACCAATTACCAACGCCGACCCCGCAGGACCTGGT
>DATIOP010000332.1:0-2362 GCA_035472975.1 Gemmatimonadales bacterium | reverse complement strand
GGCATCATTCCCGGCGGCGGCGGGACGCAGCGGCTGCCCCGGCTGGTCGGCACCGGGACCGCGCTCAAGCTGCTCTTCAGTGGCGCTCTGATTGACGCGGCTGAGGCGCTCCGCATCGGCCTGGTGGACGAGGTGGTGCCCGCGGCGGCACTCCGGGAGCACACCCTGGCACTCGCCGCCGGAATCGCCGAGAAGAGCCCCGTCGCGCTGCGCCTTATAAAGGAAGCAGTACGGGCCTCCGTCCGCGGCTCGCTCGACGAAGGGCTCCGGCAGGAAACCGCCCTCTTCGGCCTCGCGTTCTCGAGCGAGGACAAGGCCGAGGGAGTGAAGGCGTTTCTGGAGAAGAGGAAGGCGGAGTTTACTGGGAAGTAAGGAGTAAGGAGTGAGGAGTGAGGGGTGAGGAGTAGGAGTGAGAAGGGAGGACGGGCAGATTCGGATGATTCTCGTAAGAGCGACGAACCTCTGGGACAACTGGCTTCTTACTCCTAACTCCTTACTCCTTACTCCTTACTTCTCCAGACCATGCCTTCGTCCTATCCAGTCTCCGACTTGCACATCCACATCCAGCCCTGGCGGCAGCTCAAGCCGGCGGTGATGGAAGTGATGCGGAAGGGCAAAGAGGACCACTGGGCCCGGCTGATCCAATTGATGGAGGATCCGGCGGCGCTGCTCCAGGTCCTCGATGCCTCGGGAATCGACCGGGTCGGACTGATCAACTACCCGAGCCCCGACCTCATGGGGTTCGACGACTCCACCAACGACTTCGCCGCGCGGTACGCGTCCGCCGATCCGCGGCGCCTGCTCCCCTTCGGCGGGGTGCATCCCCGGTTCACCAAGGATCCCGAAGGCGACGTAGACCGGCTAATCAGCCTGGGCATTCGGTGCCTCAAGATCCATCCGCCGCACCAGCTGTTTCCGGCCAACGCCTACACCCAGGGACTGGAGGAGCTGGGCCGGATCTATCGTCGCGCGGAAGATCGGGGTCTGCCGGTTCTGATCCACACCGGGACCAGCATCTTCCCCGGCGCACGATCCAAATACGGCAACCCGCTCGAGCTGGACGATGTGGCGATCGATTTCCCCGATCTCCGGATCGTGATGGCCCACGGCGGCCGCCCGCTCTGGGGCGAGGAGGCGTTTTTCGTCCTCCGGCGCCACCCCAATGTCTGGCTCGAAGTCTCGGGTATCCCGCCAGCGAAGCTGCTCGACTACTTTCCTCGCCTCGGTGAAATCGCCCACAAGACTGTGTGGGGCACCGACTGGCCCAGCCCGGGCGTCAAGGATCTGCGTCAAAATCTCGATCAGTTTCTTGCCCTGCCTCTGTCGCCCGCGGTTCAGCGACAGATCCTGAGTGAGAACGGTCTGCGCCTCTATCCTGATCGTGCCGGGTGAATCTCCCACTTTCTGAGCGTCGTACATCCCTGGTGCCCCAAAACAACTCCTGTTCCACAATTCGGCGGTTGCTTCCCGGCCTCCTGCTGGCCGTCGCCGTGTCACAAATTGGCGCGGCGCAGACCAAGCTCCCCGGAGCGGTACCGGTCGAACAGTACAAGCTGCCCAACGGCCTCGAAGTCATTCTGTCTCCCGACCACAACGCTCAAGTCGTCGCAGTGAGCGTGTGGTATGACGTGGGGGTGCGGGATGAAGGTCCGAAACAGACCGGCTATTCCCACCTCGCCGAGAACCTGATGTTCGACGGCTCGGCCAACGTGCAGCCCGGCGCCCATCTCCGGCTGGTGAGCCAGGTCGGTGGCGATGCGAGCAGCGACACCGAGGACGACATCACCCGGTTCTACGAGGTGCTCCCGTCCAATCAGCTCGCTCTGGGTCTCTGGTTGGAAGCCGACCGCCTTCGTTCACTGACACTGAACGACACCGCGGTGACGGTCGAACGCAGAGTGATGCGGGACGAGCGGCGCTACCGGGTGGACCAGCAAGCCTACGCCAGCCCATTCCTGCTCGGCACCGAAGCCCTCTTCGATTCGACCACCTGCTACGGATACGCCCACGCGCCGCTGCCGGCGGGCGGTGCGCTCGATAGCGTCACGGTGGCGTCGATACGGCCCTTCTTTTCTACATACTACACTCCGCGCAACGCCCGCCTCACCGTGACCGGAGACTTCGACCCAGCTGCGACGAAGGCCCTGATTGCCAAGTACTACAGCGACATTCCCGGCGGCCCTGAGAGACCGAAGTTCGCCTGCACACCGGGGGCGGGGGCTGCCGGGTCTCGAAAGGAAATCAAAGACCCAGCCGCGCAATTGGGCGGCGCAGGTCTCTTCTTCCGCGCTCCCGCCCACGACCACGCCGACACCCCGGCGCTCGAGCTGCTGGGACTGATACTTGGCCAGGGGGCGCATTC
>DATIOP010000331.1:0-7498 GCA_035472975.1 Gemmatimonadales bacterium | reverse complement strand
CGCATTCTTGACCACACTGGAGCAACAATCGGGTTCGTGGCAGCTTGCGCGCCGGAGTCTCCTCGCGCTCGAGCGGCTCACCTTGGACACCTCTCACGCACCCCGTCCGTTCACCCGGGGCAGAACCCACGCCGTTGCGGTAGAGATCACCCAGCCGATCGATGCCATCCAGGTCTCTGGTCAGGTTGAGAGGGTCCATTGTGCAGTGATGGTGGAGGGAGAACGGATCGGGGCAGTCCTGCTTCCGGTCTGCGACGGTGTCGTGTCGGCGCGAGTGCTGGCCGACGCCATCGCGGCGCTGTTCGCCTGGCCGATCCTCGGCCGGTTCTTCGACGCGACACTCTATCGCGAGCTCGAACTCCGCCGCACGCCCGGTGGGATTTCGGTCTGCCTGTCCGGTGCACCGCTCGCCGCCCCGATCCCGGACGGGACGGCGGTGATGCCGGAGCGGCTGCATGATCACATCGGTTGGACCCTGTTTCTTCAGGAGCTGTGGGGGCTGACAGGCCTGCCGGCCGGGGATTTCTACAATGAGGGTGGGAGTGGGAACCCTCCGCCCCCCCAGCGTGAGACGGCATGGAAGGTCGTCGAACTGAGCGACGAGCTGCCAACGTTCCAGACGCCGGACTCCGCAGTCACCATCGAACCCCGCGTCGGCGGAGTGGCGATGGGACTGATCTCGGTGCCCAGCGAAGGCGGTCGAGTCACGGCCGGCCGACTGAGATCGGTGATCACGACCGAGACCGGACTTGAATTGTGCCGGGTCGCGGTGCGCGAGGGGATCCTGGGTCGGCCGTTCGAAGGCGGAAGCTTGCGTGAGCGACTGGCAGAAGCAGCGAAGGCTCGTGGGCCGGCTGCTCCGTCGTACGCGGAAGTCATCCCGCCCGAAGCGGCTGACCTGTTCACTCTCGACTGGACCAGCGTCGTAGGCCGGGCTGTCGATTCCAATGAGACGCTGTGCGTGTCGCGGTACCGGACCTCGCACCCTGATGCTGCCGCCGATCGGCGTGCCGACCTGCCGCGGGCCGTGATACCCGAGCTGCTCGCGGCGGCCGCGATCGGTTCTCCACCGGCGGTTCGCTCCTCGACTGAAGGTTCGCCGCGGAGAGTGGCCTACCTTCCCGAATTAGTGTCACGCTCGGTGCCGGAGCGCGATTACCATGTTCGAGCAAGCGCAGGGTCCGCAGATGCCAATCAGTCGCGCCCCCACGACCGCCATCATTTCGAGTCGCTGTTTGCCCGGAGCGCGGATCCATGGGCCTACGAAACTCCGTACGAGCAGACGAAGTACCAGCAGACCCTGGGACTCATTCCCGGTGGCAGGATCGAGCGTGCCCTCGAGCTCGCCTGTGCCGAAGGCCGGTTTACCCGCCTGCTGGCGCCGAGGGTTGAGCGGCTGATTGCCGCGGATTTCTCCCAGGTGGCGTTGCAGCGCGCGGAAGCCGTAGCCGGCGCCGCCAACGTGCAGTTCCAGCTTCTCGATCTCGCTCACGACGACCTCCCCGGACCGCTCGACCTCATCGTCTGCAGTGAGGTCCTCTACTACCTCGGCAGCCTGGAGGCGCTCACCGCCGTAGGAGAAAGGCTCGCGGGTGCCCTCAATCCAGGAGGCCATCTCGTTCTCGCGCATGCCAATGTCCTGGTCGATGATCCGGACCAGCCGGGCTTCGATTGGGCCGTGCCGTACGGGGCGCGCCGGATCGGCGAGACGCTGGCCGCGATTCCTCAGCTCCACTTCAAGCGGGAGATCAGGACCGAGGCCTACCGAATTCAACTCTTCGAGCGACGCCACTCGCCACACGCATCGGCCTCTACGCTCGTGGCCGAGGTGGTGGAACCCGCGACGTATCAGGAGCCGGAGCCGCACGTCGCGGTGCACTTTCGGCGGTCGGGCGGCCGTCCAGCAGCGAGTTACACCGCCGCTCCCGGTCCGCTCGCGCTCCCGATTCTCATGTATCACAGCATCTCGGCCGAGGGGCCGGCCGCGACCGCACGCTATCGGGTGAGCCCCGACGCGTTCGAGGCGCAGCTTCGTTACCTTCGCGATGCGGGTTTCACCACACTCACTCTCGGTCATTGGCTCCGCGCCATCCGGCTCCGCCGGGCGCTGCCGACCCGGCCCGTCGTGCTCACCTTCGACGATGGATATCGGGATTTCGATGCGAACGCCTGGCCCCTGCTGCAGCGCTATGGGTTCGGGGCGCTCGTCTTCCTCGTCGCCGACCTGATCGGGGATTCGGCGCGGTGGGACGCCGACCTCGGTGGGCCACTTCCGCTCATGGGCTGGGATGAGATTCGGCGCTTGGCCTCACAGGGCGTCGAGTTCGGAGCCCATTCCGCCAGTCATCGTCCAATGACGGGTCTTACTCCCACCGAGATCGCGAGAGAGGCGATTCGATCTCGCGTCGTCATTGAACGGGGCCTGGGCCGCGGCGTCGATGCGTTCGCCTATCCTCATGGCGACACCGATCCCGTGGTGGAACACCTGGTAGGCGCATCCGGATTTCAGATCGGTCTGACCTGCCGTCCCGGAGCAGCCGACCCTCGGGATTCGGCGCTCGCACTTCCCCGCATCGAGGTGAGCGGGGATGACGATCTCGCTTCCTTCATCGGCAAACTGGGCTGAGCCATCTGATGCCGTCGCCCTTTCCCGAGCTGCCCCTGCCGATTCGAGTCGCCGATCTCGAGATCGCCGGCGGCGTTCCCGACCTCCACCGGTGTCATGGGTACGGCGGCGTCTACCTCCTGCTGCGGCGGCACGGTTATCCCCTGGGAACGGTTACGCTCTCGGTCTCGGACGACAGGGTACACGCGGGAGCAATCGCGGCGGCGATGCATCGCAGGTTGTCCCGCCAGACCAAACGTGCGCTGCTGCTCGATGACCATCCCGTGGTATCCGGCGACCCGCCGGGAATCAGTATCGTGGTCTGCACCCGGGACCGGCCTCGATCGCTGGAGCGCTGTCTCAAATCGCTCGCCTGCCTCGAGTACCCGACGTTCGAGGTCATCGTGGTGGACAACGCCTCAATCTCTGAGGCGACTCGGCAGCTTGCCCACACCGCGGGCGTTCGCTACGTGCGAGAAGAGCGCCCCGGACTCGACTGGGCCCGAAACCGCGGCTACAAAGCGGCTCGGTATGAGATCGTGGCTTACACTGACGACGATACCGAAGTTGATCCCAAGTGGCTCGCAGGACTCGGCGCGGCTTTCGCTGATCCCGCCGTTCGCGCGGTAAGCGGCCTCGTGCTTCCCGCTGCGATGGACACCGAGGCCGAAGTGCTGTTCGAGTTCTGTTACGGCGGCATGGGGAAGGGGACGATCTCGCACGAATGGGACCCCGCCGTGCTGTCAGCCTCGCAACGGATCGGCGCGCACCACGTCGGCGTTGGTGCCAACATGGCCTTCCGGCGCGACCTGCTCGAGGAACTCGGAGGATTCGACTCTGCCCTCGATGTCGGGACGCCGTCACACGGAGGAGGAGATCTCGACATCTTCCACCGGAGCCTGATGGCCGGCGCCGTGATTCGCTATCAGCCCGCAGCGCTCGTACGCCATCATCACCGGCGGGATATGGTGGGCCTCCGACGCCAGTTCACCGACAATGGTCGAGCCTTCGGGGTCTATCTCCTCACGATCTTCAAACGTGGCGCCATCCCACGCCACACCACTGCCTGGTACTCGATTCGTATATGGCTTGCCTGGCTCATCGGGCGGATCGTGAAGCGATTCGCCCGACGGGAATTGCTCCCCCTCCCACTCCTGCTCGCGGAGCTTTGGGGAGCGGTGCAGTCCCCCTTCGCCTTCCTGGCGACTTATCGCGAGGATAGCAGGCGACGCGGCCTGTACTCGACCCCGCCCCACGGGAGGACCTGACCGGCGGTCGGGGCATGTCCGGGGACGTCCCCAGGCTACGCATCACTTGTTACGGGAGATATTGCCTGGACCCGGCTGAACCGACTCTGGATCCCTCGAGGTGTCACATGGCTCGTTATCGCAACGCCTTGCCCCAGCTCAAGGGCGACCTGTTCCTCACCGATGGTGGCATTGAGACCACCCTGATTTTCCTCGAGGGGCTGGACCTGCCCGATTTCGCGGCCTTCGACCTGCTCAAGCGGCCCGAGGGTGAGACGGCTCTCCGCAAGTATTTCCGCACCTACGCCACGCTGGCGAAGAAGTTCGGAACCGGCCTGATCCTCGAAGCCGCAACCTGGCGGGCCAATCCGGACTGGGCTGCCCGCCTCGGCTACAGCCGCGACGGCCTCGCCAACGCCAATCTGAAGGCGATCCGTTTACTGGAGCGGATTCGTGACGAGTTCGAGGACGGGCGCACCAAGGTTGTGATCAGCGGGTGCGTTGGTCCGCGGGGAGATGGGTACAACCCGGCATTTCAGATGTCCGAGACCGAGGCCGAGTCCTATCACGGCGAGCAGATCGAAACCTTCGCGGACAGCGCGGCCGACATGATCACCGCCATCACGATGAACTACGTGGAGGAGGCGGTGGGTGTCGCCCGCGCGGCGAAATCTGCGGGCATGCCGGTCGCGATCTCTTTCACCGTCGAAACGGACGGGAAGCTGGTGACCGGCCAGTCGCTCAAGGACGCAATTGCCACGGTAGACGTGGCGACTTCGGCCTATCCCGCCTACTACATGATCAACTGCGCCCACCCGACCCACTTCGAGTCGGTACTGACGGCGGGCGAGCCATGGCTGGAGCGGATTCGGGGCCTGCGGACCAACGCGTCGCACAAGAGCCACGCGGAGCTCAACGAGTCTCCCGAGCTCGATAGCGGGAATCCGGTGGAGCTTGGTGCGGAACACGCCCGGCTGCTGGACCGGCTTCCCCGGTTGAACGTGATCGGGGGTTGCTGCGGCACCGATCATCGCCACGTGGAGCAGATAGTCGTGGCATGCTCGCCGCTGTTCCGGCCGCACGGAAAATCGGCTACTTCCGCATAGTTGGGATAACGTCTCTTGCCAAACCTGCGAGATACTTGAAGGGGGGGGCCCCCACCCGGGCGGCCTCCTCTCGAATTTTTGGAAGGGCGGCTCCGCCCCGGGCGTCGGATCTCGGTCAATCCCGGCGATTCCGATTGCCCTCGCGGATTTCCGATGAGGTTTTGGACGAGGATCGCCTGGAAATTTGAACGGGGGGGCCCCCACCAGGGGGTGGGCTCCTCACCATCGCGCCGTCCCGACCAGGCCTTTGACGTCGCCACCGATCCTTGTCCCCTGCTGCCTGATCCTGGGAGGCATCCCAGCGCTCATTCCGTCGCCTCAATGCCTGCGGGCCCGGTGCTCCCCCCGCATTCGCCAACCGCCTGAAGAGGCAATACATTAGAAGGCACTGGGACTGTGACGGCCTGGTCGGAGTCCCGTGCAGCCATACATCCGCAGGACGGTACCATGTACCAAGCGCCTGGTCGCACAATCGGCAGTCGCTTCGCGTCGCTGTATGGCTTCCCGCAAGCCGCTTCCGCGCGCGTGTCTCTTCAGCTCCACCATCACTCGACGTCTCTCGCCACGCCGGTCGGCATCACACTGCTCCACGACCCGACCGTCTCCTGGCTGCAATATCTTCGGAGAATCCCATCATGAAACGAACTGGTCAGAATGGCGGGAATGCGTCTCTCGCCAAGGAAGGCACGGAGACCGCGCTCGACCGGCGTCTGCTGCTGCTCGCCCTACAGAGTGTGCGCAGCGGGGATTTCTCGGTCCGGTTGCCCCACGACTGGTCGGGAATCGATGGGAAGATCGCCGACACGTTCAACGAAATCGTGCAAGGTTACCAGAAGATCGACCACGAGCTGAAGCGGGTAGGCCAGGTGGTGGGAAAAGAAGGGCGGACCCGCGAGCGGACCCGGTTCGATTACTCCAAGGGTGCCTGGGGGGAGATGGAAGGGTCAGTCAACACGCTGATCGACGACCTGCTCCGGCCCACTACCGAGTTCACCGGCGCCATCGCCGCCGTTGCCAAGGGCAATCTGACTCAGACGATGCGGCTCGACGTAGACGGTCGCATGCTCGAAGGCGAGTTTCTCCGATCCGCCTCCATCGTGAACACGATGATCCAGCAGCTCGGCGTGTTTACCTCGGAAGTGACTCGCGTGGCGCGCGAGGTGGGCTCGGACGGGAAACTGGGTGGCCAGGCGCAGGTCCCCGGCATGAGCGGCGTCTGGAAAGACCTGACCGAGAGCGTCAACTCGATGGCGAGTAACCTGACCGCTCAGGTCCGTAACATCTCCGAAGTCACGATCGCCGTCGCCAACGGCGACCTCTCCCGCAAGATCACCGTGGACGTCCGGGGGGAAATCCTCCAGCTCAAGGAAGCCATCAACACGATGGTGGACCAGCTCCGCTCCTTCGCGTCCGAAGTGACGCGCGTGGCGCGGGAGGTTGGAACGGAAGGGAAACTGGGCGGGCAGGCCGTGGTTCCCGGCGTTGCCGGCACCTGGAAGGACCTGACTGATAGCGTGAACGCCATGGCGGGCAACCTGACGGCCCAGGTGCGAAACATCGCGGAAGTGACAACGGCCGTCGCCCGCGGTGACCTGTCCCGGAAGATCACCGTCAACGTGAGCGGCGAAATCCTGGAGCTCAAGGACACCATCAACACGATGGTCGATCAGCTGAACGCACTCGCCAGCGAGGTGACGCGCGTCGGCCGCGAGGTCGGTACCGAAGGGAAACTCGGCGGTCAGGCCCAGGTGCCCGGAGTCGGCGGTACGTGGAAGGACCTGACCGACAACGTGAACTTCATGGCGAGCAACCTGACCGCGCAGGTCCGCAACATCGCCGAGGTGGCGACGGCCATCGCCCGCGGCGACCTCTCCAAGAAGATCACCGTGAACGTGAGCGGTGAGATCCTGCAGCTCAAGGAAACGCTCAACACGATGGTGGACCAGCTGAACGCGTTCGCCTCCGAAGTGACCCGGGTGGCCCGCGAAGTCGGTACCGAAGGCCGGCTGGGTGGGCAGGCGGCAGTGCCGGGTGTCGCGGGAACCTGGAAGGACCTCACCGATAACGTGAATCTGCTGGCCGCCAACCTGACGACCCAGGTCCGCAACATCGCCGAGGTCACGACGGCCGTGGCCCGCGGCGACCTGTCGCGCAAGATCACGGTGGACGTGAAGGGCGAGGTGCTGGAGCTCAAGAACACGATCAACACGATGGTGGACCAGCTCAACGCCTTTGCCGCCGAGGTGACTCGGGTGGCGCGCGAGGTCGGCACCGAAGGGAAGCTGGGTGGGCAAGCTCAGGTGTGGGGCGTCGCGGGCACCTGGAAAGACCTGACCGACAGCGTCAACTCGATGGCGAGCAACCTGACGGCGCAGGTGCGCAACATCGCCGAAGTCGCCACCGCGGTGGCGCGCGGCGACCTCTCGCGCAAGATCACCGTGGACGTGAAGGGGGAGATCCTCGAGCTCAAGAACACCACCAACACGATGGTCGACCAGCTCAACGCCTTCGCGGGCGAGGTGACGCGCGTGGCCCGCGAG
>DATIOP010000330.1:0-4820 GCA_035472975.1 Gemmatimonadales bacterium | reverse complement strand
GTCGGCCGCTTCATCCGGACCACCCCGGAACCGCGCCGCCAGATGAGCTACCTCCTGATGCCGGCCGACCCACGACTGAAGGCACTCGCCCACGAGATCGAGCTGGAGCGCCGTCACGCCCTCGACCTCTCGCCGGACGGCGAGGAGGAAGAGAGCGAAATGGACGACTCGAGCCCGGAGCGCAAGCCGGGTGATGGCTTTGCCGCCCTGAGCTCGGGCGACGCCGAGCTGGACGAGGCGATCATGAGCGAGACCGCGCTTCAGCTCTTCCCGACCGATGACCCCGAGCCCGGGGCGAAGAAGGCGACCGCCCTCGCCAGGCTCGAAGCCGCGTCGGAGGACCTCGAACCCGAGCGGGAGTCGGCCTATGCGACCCGAGAGCGGCTGCGCGGCGAGCGTAGGCGCCTAGTTGCCGACGTCGCCCGTCGCACCAGCAAGTCGCACCGGGAGGTCCAGGCCCGCATCAATCGCGCCACCCGGGCGCGCTCGGTCGCCAGCGCCACCATTGATCAACTCGAGCGCGGCAACGCGATGCTGCGCCGCGAGCTGCGGCGGTGACTCCGTACGCGCGCAATGAGTTCGATCATCGCAAAGGTTCTTCCCCGAAGGCCAAAACGGTATCGGCTCGGATTTCGGGGCCCCCGCGGCGGACCCGACCCGCCCACGTGCAGGGGTTTCGTAGCGGCGCGGCAGACGGCCGCGATCAGCAATACGCGCGGATGTGCGCCGATATCTGCGATTTGGGAGCTTCGGCACAGAAGTGCCCGAAACGCGAGGGGCCGGTTTGATTTCCGCCGGGGCGCCGCAACAAGTCGACGGCCGGTCTCAGCGGCGGCCGGCGATTCGGCCGCTCAGCCGGTTTACGGCGCGGTGTCACCCACGCGGCCGTATCGGTCCTCCAGACGAACAACGTCATCAAGCTGCGGCGTCGAGACCTCGATGATCTCTGCATCCTCGACAGCCTCAAGCGTGTGGACGACGAGCGGCGAGTTCCGCCATGAATCACCGGGCTCCAGCTCCAGCGTGGTCAGCGTGTCAGGCGACTCGCCCTGGGAGACGATCACCCGGCCGGACAGGACGAATGAGGTCTCGTCCTTCTCCTCGTGAAACTGGACGGAGAGGCGACAGCCGGCACGGACCCGGAGGATCTTCCCGGCGTATTGATCGGTATGCGCGAACCACAGCTCGCTCCCCCACGGCTTGGATACCTCGCGCGGCAGACGCTCCTCCATACCGCTAAATCCTTTCATCTGTGCCATCTGCGATCGCCGGGCGCAATAACGTGCCCCTGTTGAGCTTCTCCGATTCATATCTGGGGCAGCTGCGAAAGCGGGTCGGCAACGCGCTGGTCCTGATGCCGGGGGCGATGATCGCCGTGCGGCGTCCGGCCGATGGCCGGGTGCTTTTCACGCGCCGAGCAGACGATGGAACGTGGTGCCTCCCCGCCGGGGCGGCGGAGCCTGGGGGCAGCTTTGCCGCCACCGCGATCAGCGAGCTGAAGGAGGAGGCTGGCGTCACGGTGACGGCGGACGACCTCATCCCGTTCGCAACGCTCTCTGAGGCTGAGCTGCACACGATCATCTATCCGAACGGAGACGAAACCCACTGCTTCGCCGTCTGCTTCCTAGCCGAAAGCTGGCGCGGTGAGCCGCACCCGGACCACGAGGAGACGACGCAGGTCGGGTTTGCTGACCCAGCGAACCCGCCATCGCCAATACACGGCACAACCGCTCATGCCCTTGAGCTGCTAAATGCCTACCTTCGCTCGGGTCGGTTCCAGCTTCGGTAGCCATCAGCCGACAGCCCGTCACGTGGGCTGTGCGCCAATCGAGCTTTCGTACTGCAGGGCCGGGCTCGACCGGAGGGGAGCGGTTTTGCCGGTAAGGGTCATCCCGGCTCGCTCGTAGAGCCTGCGAGCGGGTCTGTTCTCTCGGGCGGTCCAGACCCCGACACGCTGATAGCCCATCGAGCGCGCGACGTCGAGGATGTGAAGGACCAGGGGGAGCCCGACTCCTGAGCGTTGCGCGGCGGGACGCACGAATACCATCGAAATGTGCAGAGCGACGGATCGGGTTCTCCTGCGCCATCGTCGAGCCTTCCAGGCTCGGCCAGCGCCATGCCTACGATGCCTGGTCGAGACGCTACGAACGGCAGTGCGTCTGAGGCTGAGAGTTTCGCGCGAATGCGAGCGGTGCGCTCCGGCCCGTGGGGAGCACCACGGGCGATGTTGGCCTCGCGCCACACGCTGACCGCAGCATCAATCTCATGGGGACGCATGCTCCGCACGTTCATCAGTGAGCAGATCGTACGCCCAGCCACCGAGCCGTTTGTCCTGCCGACCGGCCTCACCGCTGCGCGGGCCACGTCGACACAATCCCGCAAGATGGTTTAGAGCCCCAGCACGCCCAATCAATCTGTCCTGCGCATCATCGGCAGCAATCTGAACCTTGTTCGGAGGACATCCACGGAACGTAAATGCGTAAGCACCCAGTTCTTCCTTGAGACCAAAGCGTCGAAGGAGGTCGCCGCTAACGTGAACAACAAGGGCACCCACATGGCGGACACCTTTAGTTCCATTGAGCAGTATCGCGGTCACTTTCTCCACGGCCGGCGACATGGTGCCCGCGATTTGGCCAAACGGACCATGCGCGGTATTAGCCCAACCAACCGTGCCCGGGCACACGGCTCGAGACCCACAAAACGATTCCCAACCGGCACCTTCAGAAAGGCACTGACCACCTTCGGACCTTTCTTGCTTAACACTGTCCGTCGCTAGGCAGAATCCTTTGCTAGTCCTAAAGCCAACTACCTCAACTAGTCCATAGCTAGATACGTTCTGACAGCCAAGTATGAGTACATTGCCACGAAGCTTTTCCCCCGAACCTGGCGCCACCCTTGGAATGTTTAGGTCCGCGGTTGACCTACGTTGCATCCTGATTCATGCGCAGATGCCATGCTATTCCATACGTTCGTACGACTTGCGATAAGGGCGAAGGCGCCAGCAAGAGCGACGAACGCCAGAGAACGAAACATCAACCGCACGCTAATCACCTCCACAAACAAGATTCAGAGCCACAGCACTGGACCACAGCTTTCTTTGCTCTTATTGTCGCCCCAAGCAACGAGAATACACAACGCCATAGGCGGATGTGCCGGACCACTGAATCCAACGTAGACCCATTGCACTGAATGGCCCACCGGCACTAGTCGTTGCAGACGATGGTGGTCCCACGCCAACGCCAGGAAGCATGAAGTAGGCCGATACCGAGGCATCCTCTTCGCACGTAAACGCAAGGCTTGCATACACGTCAAAATTGATTGGTCCGGCCTGGTACTCCTGGCCATAGCCAGAGAAGGTGCAGGGTCTACCCCGATGAGCCTGATCCCCTTCACTGATTCCTCCCCTATCGCCGGTTTGACTGTTTGTGGAAAGCAGGGATGCCTATTGACGTCCCCTTGCCTCCAATTTCCGCTGTCGAACCTTGCGGTTCCCCTCCCTGAAAACTTGGCCCTACCTGCCCATCAACTGCATCGACCAAGCCGAAGCGCAGTTCGGGGCCGCTGACTAGTTCCACGACTCCCATCTTCACGAGCGTGCAGAGGTGGTAGTCAAGGATCGCTGGGCTCCTGGATTTGCCCCACACTTGGTAAAGCTCTTGGGCCGTCACCGGCCTGCCGAATGCGTCCATGACCGACACGACGGCCAACTTGGTCTCGTTGATGAGGGAACGGGCGCACCCCTGTGGAACGGTGCGCCCGCCCCTGCCCACCGCTTCCCTCCGACCCTCAAGTTGCGGAGGGGAACTTGCAGGCATTCGCCATCGCCGAGTTCGTAAACCGGCGTTGGCGCGTAGCTGCTAGCGGAAGTCTGGTGTAAGAACATGCGACTGATATATGCCCCGGACGACGCTTCGTGTACGTGGATGCCGCCCCGGGCCACCAACACTGGGACCCTTCCTTCGGTTACTAACAACCAAAGCAGTTGACCAGTCTTGGGCGGCTAGGAGTTCGGAAGCGTCCCCACGACCTGCCCAGGCCACTTTCGTTCTTTGAACACGGTGAAGGCGGCGAACAGCGTCTGGCCTTGGTACCGGGCGGTGATGATGAAGATCGGTCCTTCCCGGGGGCCTTCGACTGGACCCGTCGGAATTTCGATCGCGGTATTTCCGCTCGCGGGGATCGGCACGCTGGCCGAGCTGAAGAAATGCGCGTGCGGACCAAAACCGGTCATTCGGTAGGCATCGATCGTCACGTCGCTGTTCCCATTGAAGCCAGTTAGATAGAGCTTCGCGAGTGAGTTCGGCGGGACGCTGTTATGCCCCCAGTCGGTGCTCGGGCCAAGCACTCGGAGTCCAGGCCCGCCGGGCGGGACCAGCGTGAGCGTATGGCGTCGACTGAGCTCGCCTCCGCGGGCAGTAATGACGTATTTCCCCAAAGGCCAGGAGGGTTCGATCGCCGGCACCCAGTCGAAGCTGCTCCATTCGTTGTGGTAATGGTAGGAGCGAGTTGCCGGCAGGGGCGGCAAGGCGCCCGACATTTTGAAGCCGTCCGGCCCGCTCACGGTCACTGAGATCGGACCCCTTCCCAGCCCGTCGAAGCAAACGTCAACCGGTTGACCATAGGTCGCTATTCCCTTGTCGTTGAAGTCTTGCCCGGTAAATTTACCTTCGGTCGAGAATGGCTCGACTAGCCTCGATCCACCGTTTTCACCAGACAGGGTGTGATCGGCCGACTTGAGGTAGGTAACGGTCCCAAGGCGGTTTCGCGGAACCGCCTTGGGCCTCCTTCGGGGTCGGGTCACCCGCGAATCGGGGGCATTC
>DATIOP010000329.1:0-3335 GCA_035472975.1 Gemmatimonadales bacterium | reverse complement strand
GTCTGCGGCATCGGCCCTTCGGCGGCATCCACCAGGATCAGGACCCCATCCACCATGCGAAGAATCCGCTCGACTTCTCCGCCAAAATCCGCGTGGCCGGGAGTGTCGACGATGTTGGTGGGGGCGGAAATCACCGCTCGTTTGAGCTGTGCGGTTAGGCCGTAGAGCTCGCTTCTTGGCCAGGAATGGGTTGCTCGAAATACCGCCAAGGCAAGTCCGTGCGATGCCTGCCACGCCTTTATCCCCTCATAAGGCTGCATCCGTTCAGAGTGGGGTTGAGAGGCGTGAGGGCCAAACCAGACCTACGCGATCAGACTACATCCTGACGCGTCCGCCCTGTCCGTCCCGCCCGACCTGACCGCCTCGCACCAAGCCCTTGCCCCGGCACCTCAGCCTATCTATATATGCCGCGCGAAGGGGTAGTTGCATCCGTACACCGATGGGAAACGATGTCCACGAACGCCAACATCAGGAATCTCGCGATCATCGCGCACGTGGACCACGGGAAGACCACCCTGGTGGATCAGATGCTGCGACAGGCCGGTGCCTTCCGGGCCAATCAGCAGGTCGAAGAACGGGTAATGGACTCGAACCCGCTGGAACGGGAACGGGGCATCACCATTCTGGCCAAGAACACCGCGGTGCGCTGGGGCGGGACCAAGATCAACATCGTGGATACTCCCGGCCACGCCGATTTCGGTGGTGAGGTGGAGCGGATTCTCCGCATGGTGGATGGAGTGCTGATCCTGGTGGATGCCGCCGAAGGGCCGATGCCGCAGACCCGGTTTGTCACCCGGAAGGCGCTCAGTCTGGGCCTTCGTCCGATTGTGGCGATCAACAAGATCGATCGGGCCGACGCCGAACCGCTCCGGGTGCACGATGAGGTGCTCGGGCTGTTCATCGATCTGGAAGCGACCCACGAACAGTTGGACGCGCCTTTCCTCTATACCTCGAGCCGGGCCGGCACCGCGACCGCGGAGCTTGATCACCCCGGCACCGATCTCAAGCCGCTCTTCCAGTCTATCCTCGACCACGTGCCCGCTCCGACCGGGAACTCGGATCTTCCCTTCCAGATGCTGGTCTCGACTCTCGATTTCTCGACCTTCCTGGGCCGGATGGCGATCGGAAGGATCGAGCGGGGCCGGGTGAAGGTGGGAGATCAGGTGGCCCTGCTGCCGCTGGGCGCGCCGGGCATGGTGAGCGAGGAAATCATCGAGCACAGTCGGATCACCAAGCTCTTCACCTTCGACGGGCTGCATAAGGTCGAAGTGGAAGAGGCGGCGGCGGGAGACATCGTGGTGCTTTCCGGCCTCGAGGGAATCGAGATCGGGAAGACCATCACAGCGGTGGAAGTCCCGGAGCGGCTCGAAGGCATCGCAGTCGAGGAGCCGACCATCTCGGTCGACTTCATCATCAACAACAGCCCGTTCGCCGGCCGCGAAGGGAAGTTCGTCACCAGCCGCCAGGTGAGGGACCGGCTGTTCCGCGAACTGGAACGAAACGTCGCGCTCAAGGTACAGGACACTGACAGTCCCGATACCTGGGCGGTCGCGGGCCGTGGAGAGCTCCATCTGGGCATCCTGATGGAGACGATGCGGCGCGAGGGGTACGAGTTCCAGGTTTCCCGCCCGCGGGTCATCACCCGGATCGGCGAAGGGGGAGAGCGGCTGGAGCCTTACGAGGAGCTGATGATCGATGTGCCTGAGGAGTACATCGGCACCGTCATTGAGAAGCTGGGCCCTCGCCGGTCAGAGTTGCTGGAGATGAAGAACCCGGGGCAGGGCATGGTCCGTATGACCTTCCGGATCCCCGCCCGCGGCCTGTTTGGCTACCGGTCGGAGTTCCTGACAGACACCCGGGGAACCGGCGTGATGCATCACCGGTTCCTGGACTACGGCCCCTGGGCCGGCCCGCTGGCCGGCAGGAAGAACGGGGTCCTCGTGGCCGACCGGGTGGGCAGTGTCGTAGCCTTCGCCCTGGGGAACCTGCAGGAGCGGGCCCAGATGTTCGTTACCCCGGGAGACGAGGTGTATGAAGGGATGGTCGCCGGGGAGAATTCCCGGCCTGGTGACATGGACGTCAATGTGACCAAGGAAAAGAAGCTCACCAACATGCGCACCACGGCATCGGATGAAAACGTCCAGCTCGAGCCGCCGCGGCAGATCACGCTCGAGTATGCCCTGGAGTACATCGAGGAAGATGAGCTCATTGAAGTCACGCCGAAGAGCATTCGCCTGCGCAAGCGGGCGCTCGCGGCGACTGACCGCAAGCGGGCAGCCCGGGCGGCGGCGCGGGCGGCTGACGCATCCTAACTCGCAGGTACCCACCACCTTTCGAGCCGGAGGCACTCATGTTGGCGTGGGAAGCATCGATGGAGGCGCTGGAGGCACGTCGCCGGGATGACGACGATCCCGATGACGAAGAAGCGTTCACCTTCGATGACACTGACGAGGAGGACGATTTCGACGACGAGGAAGACGACGAGGATTTCGACGACGACGAGTTCGACGACGAAGACCTCGATGACGAGGACTTCGATGACGCCGATGTGGACGATGTCGAAGACGATGAGCCTCGCCGTCGCTGACCGGCATTCGGCTCGGCCCTCCCGCCGGCGCCGGTAACGAACCGCCCCCGTAGATTGCGGGGGCGGTTTCGTTTCAGAGCCATTCAACCTTGCCCGGCTCCGCGCGAGCCTGGCCGGCGTGATCCGCTCCTTACTGACCTGCAAGACCGCTTCCTCTACGGGTTGCACTAAGGTCCATCTTGGTCCCAGGACCAACCCGCTCTATCTCCTATTCATACGCCAGTTCATGCAGTGCCCTCCGCTCGATCCTGGAACCGTGTCCGCTCGCCGAACGGATCTTTTGCACAGCGGCTAAGCTGCTCGATTTCGAACCGCAGGCCCGACATCCAGTCGTTGGCGGATCTCGACAACAACTTCGCCGTGGTGGATGGAATGAGGCCGGTGCCGTTCACCATGGCCAACGTCAGATGAAGCAGGGAGAACAAGTGCCCTAACTCGAACGAGGAATCGATTATGCGGATCAACCTTCAGCTCGCTTCTCCTGGCCTCCTGAGCACGCAAGCCTCCCGCATCATCGTGGCGGTGACGACGCTGCTCGCCACCGCGATTTGGGCTGCTTCCCCTCCCGCGGCCTACGCCCAGGATACCGGCACCCTCGACTCTGCCTCGGCGGCGAAAGCATTCCCGGCGAAGCCTCCATACTCGCCCTACGCGGGCCGCAACTACCCCACGCGGCCCCTGTTCGGAGACACCCATCTCCACACTTCGTTCTCCATGGACGCCGGTGCGTTCGGCGCCCGGCTCGCCC
>DATIOP010000328.1:0-3878 GCA_035472975.1 Gemmatimonadales bacterium | reverse complement strand
GCGATTTGTCTTTCGGCGGGGGTGGGGTATGGGGGTGGGGAGTAGGTGGTACTCCCTATTCCCTCTGTCCCATCCGCCATCCACTCTTACTTTTCTCCCATGCATTTTCCTGATCGCATCGAAATCCCCGAAGATGTCCTGGAAATTGCCGAGACCTTGCACGCCGCCGGTCATGAGGCGTGGTGCGTCGGCGGCGCCATCCGGGACACGCTGCTGGGCGAGGTGAACACCGACTACGACGTAGCGACTTCGGCGACACCTGAGGTCGTCAAGAGGCTGTTTGAGCACACCGTCCCGGTGGGAGAGCGGTTTGGTACCGTGGCGGTTCGAACTCGCCGGCGTCATCACGAAGTGACCACCTTTCGCAAGGACGTTACGACCGACGGGCGGCACGCGGTGGTCGAATACGGCGCATCGCTCGACGAGGATCTTGCCCGGCGCGACTTCACGGTGAACGCCATCGCCTATGAGCCGCTGCGGCACGAATGGCGGGACCTGTTCGGCGGACTGGCCGATCTGGAAGCCGGAGTGATCCGTGCCGTGGGCGTGCCGCTCGAGCGCTTTCGGGAAGACTACCTGCGAATCCTCCGTGGGATTCGTTTCGCCGCCCGTTTCGAGTTCGTCATCGATCCAGCAACCTGGGAAGCGGCTCGAGAGGCAACGTCAGGCTTGGCTCAGCTCTCCGCTGAACGGGTGAGGGAGGAGTGGTACAAAGGACTGCGTGGCTCGCGGTCGATCAAGCGCCTGGTTGAGCTATGGTGGGACAGCGGAGCTGCGGCGGTCCTGCTGCCGGAGTTGCTTAAGGAGGGCTCCGAACTTTCAGCCTCGCCCGATACGGCACCAGAGAATCCGTTGCTTCGCCGGCATGAGCTGGTGGGTCGGATGGGCCAGCAGGCGGCCTCGCTGGCTAACCGTGCCGAAGACCGGGGCACGATGGTACGCCGGGACCCGGTGCTCCTTACCACGATGCTCTGTCTCGATCCGGTCGGCGTGCTGGTACGGCTCAAGGCCTCGGGCTCCGATATCGCCCGGGCCGCCGCCGTGTTGTCCGGTCCCGCGGAGCCACCCTCCCTCAGTGTGACGGCGGTGCGACGCTGGATGGCCGCGGTGGGAGATGCCGCCGATGATCTGACCGCGATCTGGCATATGCGCAACGGCGTCGAGCCGCTCTGGGAGCCCGTCATGCGAGGGATTCGCGAGCGGGGCGAGCCGCTCACCCGGCGAATGCTGGCGGTCAGTGGCGGCGATCTTCAGGCTGTCGGCATCGCCCCGGGTCCGGCGATGGGCCATGTCCTTGACCGCCTGCTGGCGCTTGTGGTGGACGATCCCTCTCAGAACACCCGCGAAGCCCTGCTGACCCACGCCCGGAAACTCGCGTGAACGCACTTTATTTCGCGCTGGTTGCCGCGGCGGCGAACGTCGTCGGTGCCCTGGCCGTGGTGCGCCACGAACGCCGCAGTCTCACCGTCATCGAGACCTTCATGGCGTTCGGGGCCGGTTTCATGCTCGCGGTGGCACTGGTTGAAGTGGCCCCGGAGGCGTGGGCTCGCGGTGGCCAGGCGCCGCTCTACATGCTTCTGGGCTACCTGGCGGTCCATTTCACCCAGCACGCCTTCGTTCCCCATTTTCACTTCGGTGAAGAGACCCACCGCGTCTCGGCCGGAGCCGGGCTCACCGCGCTGATCGGACTCCTGCTCCACACCTTCTTCGATGGGGTTGCGATCGCCAGCGGGTTTGCCGTCTCGAGTGAGCTGGGTCTCCTCCTTTTCCTCGCGGTGTTTCTGCACAAACTCCCCGAGGGAGTGGCCATGGCGAGTGTCGCGCTCGCGAGCGGTCAGGGCCGTCGCCGCGCCTTGCTTGCAGCCGGAGCGCTGGGGATGGCGACGATCGTGGGAGTCGTTCTGACCGACACCCTGGCACCGCTTCAGGCTCACGGTCTCGCCCTCTCAGCGGGGGTCACCATCTACGTCGCCGCCTCCAACCTGGTGCCGGAGATCCAGGGTCAGCATGGCTGGCGGATGCCGTTGGCTCTACTGGGAGGGGCGGTTGCGTTCTTCCTGAGCAAGATCGCCGTGGAGGCCGGGATGCGGTGAGGCGGGAGACGGGAGACGGGAGAAGGGAGAAGGGGAGGCGGTCCAGATTACCTTTCAAGCATGAGTCAGTCGTCGCTGTTCACGCTGGCGGAACCGCTGGCCGCTCGGATGCGCCCGCGCGCTCTGGAGGAATGTGTCGGCCAGGAGCATCTGCTGGCGCCGGGGCGTCCGCTGGGCGATGCCATTCGGCGGGGTGATGTCGGCAGCTGCATCTTCTGGGGGCCACCCGGCAGCGGCAAGACGACGATCGCGCGCCTGATCGCCCAATACACCGACCGCGAATTCGTGGAGTTCAGCGCCGTAGTAGACGGAATTCCCCGGGTCCGGGAAATCGTCAAGGAAGCCGAATCACGCCGCTCGTTGGGTCGCGGGACGGTGCTCTTCTGCGATGAGATCCATCGCTTCAACCGGGCGCAGCAGGATGCCTTCCTCCCCCACGTCGAGCGCGCTACCGTCACCCTGATCGGCGCCACTACTGAAAACCCAAGCTTCGAACTGAACGGCTCGCTGCTGAGCCGCTGCACGGTTTATGTCCTCCAGTCGCTGACGCCCCCGGCCATCTTTACGGTGCTGCAGCGGACGCTGGAGGATTCCGAGCGGGGACTCGGTCAGCTCGACCTCAAGGTACCGGACGACGCGCTCGAACTGCTGGCGGAGCAGGCGGACGGCGACGCGCGCCGGGCGCTGGCGGCGTTGGAGCTGGCCGCTCAGCAGGCTGGACCGCAGGGAACCATCAGCCGGGAAGCGATGGCCGAAGCGCTCGCCCGCCGCATTGCGGTCTACGACAAGGGTCGAGAAGAGCATTTCAACATGCTCTCCGCGTACCACAAGTCTCTCAGGGGAAGCGATCCGCAGGGTGCGTTGTACTGGATGGCCCGCATGTTGGAGGGCGGGGAAGACCCCATGACGATCTTCCGGAGAGCGATTGCCATGGCAGCGGAAGACGTCGGCCTGGCGGATCCCGATGCTCTGCGGCTCGCGATCGCCGCGCGAGACGCCTACCAAATGCTGGGAGCCCCTGAGGGATACCTGCCCTTGGCTGAGATGACCATCTACCTCGCCACGGCGCCGAAATCCAACCGGACCGTAGTGGCACTCCAGGCCGCTCTCGATGCGGCGCGGGAAACACCCGCGGCACCGGTCCCGATGCACATTCGCAACGCCCCGACCGGCCTGATGAAGCAGCTGGGCTACGGGACCGGCTACCAATATGCCCACGATTCACCGACTGGGTTCATCCCCCAGGAGTACCTTCCGGACGTCCTCAAGGGCCGGCTGTTTTACGAGCCGCACTCGGTAGGATTCGAGAAGCGCATCCGGGAGCGGATGGATTACTGGGACCAGCAGCGGGAGCGCGATGCCAGCATTCTCAAAAAGGGAGGGGAACCAGAGCGATGAGACCGGGAATTACCTTTAGGCTGACCTTCATCACCCTGCTGCTCGCTGCTTGCGGCGGTAGCGGTGTTTCTCCGTCCAGTTTTCTTCAGCCTCAGGTCGATCTCCGCCAGGTCAAGCTCCGCTCGGCGGGAATCACCGGCGGTACCCTGGATGCCCAGCTTGCCATTGCCAACCCGAATCACATCGAGGTAAAGGGCGCCAAGCTTGCGGCCGGGCTCGATCTCTCGGGCCAGCACTTCGGCGACCTCGTCACCTCCGATGGGTTCACCCTGACGCAGGAAGACATCACGCTCATCACGCTCCCATTGACCTTCAAGTGGGCCGACATGGCCTCGGCGGCCAAGAACATCCTCGGCTACGGCAAGGTGGACTACCATCTGGCGGGCA
>DATIOP010000327.1:0-5024 GCA_035472975.1 Gemmatimonadales bacterium | reverse complement strand
TCGAGTATGGTCCGCAGAACCCGCTCCCGCTGTTCGACCCCTACCAATCGCTGGACCAGGGCCAACGTGACGCATTCGCACAGATGTACCTCGAAGTGCTAGAGCCGGTCCAAGGCACCGGCGCCCGTGTCCTGCTCGAGCCGCTCAACCGCTACGAGAGCCGGTACCTGAACAGCGTGGCCGACTGCGTCGATGCAGTATGCGCCGTCGGCAATCCACACGGGGGCCTTCTTCTCGACTTTTTCCACTCTTCGATTGAAGAAGCCAGCCTCGGTGAGGTCATCAGACAAGCGGCGCATCTCATTTTTCACGTCCACTTGGCAGACAACAACCGACTGCTCCCGGGAAAGGGAAACATCGATTGGGCTGCCTACCTCGCGGATCTCCGCTCGGTCGGATTCGACGGATACCTGAACCTTGAGTGCTCGACGTGCGGAGATCCGTCCATCACCCTTCCAGCGACCGCAGCGTACCTGCGCACCCTTATCGGCTCTTAGAACGCGGCCCGAAGGCGAAGGAGAACAGCCACAATGTCAGCTCAACCAGCCACCTCCGCGGACAGCCAGGAGATGCAACAACTCGGTTACAAGCCCGAGCTGCCGCGGAACTTCAAACTGTTCACCAGCTTCGCTATCGGATTCTCGTTCATCTCGGTAACCGCGGGAGTCTTCGGCTCATCCAGCCTCGGGCTAAACTATGCTGGCGGATTCGTCACCTTTGGGTGGCTGATCTGCGCAGTGGGGCAGACGCTCGTGGCGCTCGTATTCGGAATGCTCGCCACACGCATCCCACTCGCCGGATCCTCCTATCAGTGGGTTTCCCGGATGGTCGGATCTACAGCGGGCTGGATGCAAGGCTGGGCCTTTCTCACGTTCGTGAACATCTCGCTGCTAGCGGTGAACTACACGCTTGCCTCGAGCGTGGCTCCCGCATTGTTCGGGTACGTCGGCACCGTAGATAACACCCTTCTGATCACCGCGGGCCTCTCCATCCTCCAAGCTCTGATCCTCACCTTCTCCACTCTGCTCGCAGGCCACGTCAACAACGTGGCCGTCGTCACCGAGATCGTCGGGACGATCGGTCTCAGCATCGCGCTCGCGATCGCGCTCGCGGTACATCACCACTTTCACTGGGGGAATCTGTTCCAGCCGGAGCATGGTCACACCGGTTCGTTTATCAGCCCGGGGACCCTATTCCACTCGGGCTGGTGGCAGCTGGCGCTGCTGATGGGAATCTACTCCCAATGCGGCTTCGAAGGCTCGGCAGACATGTCCGAGGAGACGAAGGATGCGACCCGCCACGTGCCCCGCGCCATGTGGATGTCGATGGCGGTCGCAGGAATTGTCGGGTTCGTGTTCATCGGAATGCTCATCGTTGCCTCGCCGGACCTGGCAGCATCAGCGAAATCCGCGACACCCATAGCCGACATAGTCAACGGGGCGCTCGGCAGCGTCGTCGGCCGGGCGTTCCTCGCTATCGTCGCGTTCTCGGTATTCGCATGCGGTCTGATCATCTTCATGGACACCACCCGCATCGTCTTTGCGATGGCGCGAGACGAGCGTATGCCAGGCTCGCGCTGGCTCAGCCGGATCCACGGCCGGCTGAATACTCCGCTGTTCGCGGTAATCGCGGTCGGCGTGCTCGACTTGATCCTTCTCGTAGCATTCGGCCGGACTCCAACCGCGCTGAACACAATCGTTGGTGTCACGGCAGTACTTCCCCCGATCATGTACGGTGGCCCCTGCGTTGCCGCGCTGTTCCGGCTCAACCGCCTGCCCAAGGCCGCCGACTGGTCACTCGGCCGGGCGGAAAACTGGGTCATCGTCGCATCGGTCATCTGGATCGCACTGGAGCTGTTTACCCTGCGCGACTCTTCCCTCAAGCTCGGCTGGCTGTACGTGCTCGTCGCCTTCGGCATTGGAGCTGCCTACCTCATCGTCCGCAGGCTCACCCGCGGCCCGCTCCCCGAGCTCGGCACACCGTTTCGCCCGTCCGGCGATGTGGACGCTCAGGCACGGACCCTGCACATAGAACCGCCATCTGCCGCAGAGGACGTGACGTGACCGGGCAAGCCGATGGCCTGATCGACAGCCGAGTAGCGACATGGTCGGCGGGAAGCGGCAGGTGTCCCTGTATCACAGGCAAGATGAAATAGAATCACACTGATGTCAGCACAAGAGCGTCAAAGGGCAATCGAGCACCTTCTGAGTCAATCGGGGGAGCTACACCTCACCGATCTCGCCAGCCGCTTCCAGGTCTCGGAGATGACGATCAGACGGGACCTGGGAACCCTAGAAGATCGCGGCGTGCTGCGGAGGGTGGTCGGAGGCGGAGCCATCGCTACCGCCCAGAAGGCACACGAACCGTCCTTCACCACCCGTGCGCTAGACGAGTCCAGTAGCAAAGCGCATATCGGCGTCGCTGTGGCGAACCTCCTCGAGGCTGGCGAGGCCATCTACCTGGACGGCGGAAGTACGTCTCTCGCGGTGGCCCGCGCCATACGCGGCCGCGACCTCGGCCTCACTGTAGTGACGCGGAGCCTCTTCGCCGCCCTGGAGCTCGCTGACGAACCCAGATCCCAAGTCATCCTGCTCGGCGGCCGAATCAAGTCAGGAGAGATGGTCACCACAAGAACTGGGTTCGACCAGGACATCGACCGGTACAACGTCGACAGCTACATCATGGGAATCAGCGGCGCGGACCCAGTCCGCGGATTGACCGACTACGACCCGGAAGAGGCGGTGACCAAACGCCAGGCAATCGACTGCGCGGACCGAGTCATCCTCGCCGTCGACAAAACGAAGCTGGGACGCGTCCTTCTGGTCAAAGTCGCCGAGATTGACGACCTCGACATCGTTGTCACCGACGCTCACCGGAATCACCCAGCGGTGACAGCCTTCGCGGACAAGGCCGACGTGGTCTTCGTCGACGCGCATGCCAATCCCGCGACACGAGACCAGGACCGTGACCGAGCATCCCACGACTAGCACGGTGCCGAGCAACCTCGAAACCGAACTCGACGCCCACCCGCCCTTCAGGGTGCCATTCTTCGAGATCGGACCGAAGAACATGCTGCGCCGACCAGAACTACACAAACTTCTCGCGGCGGCACAGTTGCACGGCCGACAATATGGAGTGTCCCTCATTGCGACCTTGCCCGTCACCGAGATCGAACCAGCTAGCCTGCTGTTCCCGGACATTCACCTCTTCGCTCAGCACATGGATCCCGATATGCCCGGGAGGAGCGTCGGACGAATCATCGCCGAGGCGCTCGCTGACGCAGGTGCAGACGGAATCATGCTCAATCATGCCGATCACCCGATGCGCCTGGATGATGTTGCAGCCGCTGTTGGACGAGCCAAGGCCAACAGACTGATGACGCTCGTCTGCGCTGCCGACGAGCAGGATGCGGCCGCCATCTCCGCGCTTTCCCCTGACATCCTTCTCTACGAACCGCGAGCGATGATCGGCCACGGCGGGGGCGCACGTCGTCCGTGGATCCCACGGATCAATGGTCTCGTCCGAGCGATAGAACCTCGAACCCTCATCATGCACGCCGGAGGAGTCGCGACACCCGAGGATGCTCGCGACGTCATTAGGGCTGGCGCAGTCGGAACTGGGGCGACGAGCGCGATCGTCAAAGCAAGCGACCGCAGCGAGATTATCGAAGGATTCCTGAGTGCTATACGGGATGCCTGGAATGGCAAGTCGAATATCCACGAGTCTGAAGAAGCATAGGTTCGTCGGTAGCTTTCACCACAGACCCAGCGGGCTCCGCCCGCATCGCCCTGACCATTGACTCGCTCCGCGCAACCCAGCAGATCCTGGAGCGCATCCAGGCTGCCCGCCGACTCGATAAGCTACGCATAATGCCCCCGATTTGGCCATGGCATCCGGGTATTAATTGCATCAATACGCGCGTAATCGGCCCTATACGGGTGATCGAAGAACCGCCGGTCCACCCGCTGCACGCGCCGCTCGCCGCTGGCAAATCAGCAGGTCAGCCACTCTTGCGACGTATTGGAACCCTACCGGGGGACGGGAATGTCCCGTCCCCCCGGTCGTCAGCGCGCGACGGGTGTCAGGGAGTGATCGGGCTCCAGCCGAGGAAGTGCGGCGGGTAGCCGAAGCTCCAGTTTCCCCCGTCGAGGTAGACCTGGCTGTTGGCGCCGAGGCCGACGGTGTAAGTGAACGAACCGCCGATGGCCACGTTGGCCGCCCCCAGGCCGCTGGTGAAGCGGCCTCCCATCGAGTGCCAGCCCGGTGAGGTGGACAGGAACCGGTGGAAGTACGCGACCGAATCCGTGCCCCGGACGAATCCGACCAGCGCGCCCGGCGCCGTGGTCAGGGCGGGAGTGGCGGTCGTCAGGCCGCCGACGGGGAGGAAACCGGTCAGGCCCGCCTCAGCGAGGTAGAGCTGCTTATTGGTGCCGACCGCCAGGATGTACGTGATGGTCCCGAAGTAGGCCGCGGACGGCGCGGTGCCGCCGAGCAGGTTGCCGCCCTCGGAGTGCCAGGGACCCCACCCGGCCGAGCTGGGGTCGCGGGCCCAGACCGCGCCGTTGCCGCCGCGCACGAACACCGCGTAGACGGCGGCGGAGCCGCGGAACACCGCACCGGGCGCGGAGGTAAGGGTGCCGCCCAGGGACGCCCACCTACTCCAGCTCGTGCCCTTGCCGGTGGTGTACCACAGCGCGTGGTCGCTGCCCTCTCCGAACAAGACGACGCTCGAGCCGTTCCAGAGCCCTGACACCGCGCCGGCAACCCTTCCGTCGCTCACCTGGGTAGCGGTTCCGACCTCTGGCTTGGTCCAGACCGTGCCGTTGGCGGCAGTGTAGAAGAATGCCGTGGTGCTGATGCCGGGGCCGGACACCGCGGCCGGCGTAACGCCCGCGGCCGGAAGCGATTGAGTACTCGCGGCCGTCGCGCCCGCGCTCACCATTGCTGAGTGCCTCGCGCGTCAGGGTGCCAGCAACCAGCAGACCGCCCGCTCCCTCGGCATCTCCCTGAAGACCGTGCAAAAC
>DATIOP010000326.1:0-4324 GCA_035472975.1 Gemmatimonadales bacterium | reverse complement strand
GTTCAAAACGAAAACGGAGTGCACGATTCTGGTGGCCTGAGTACCAAACACTGCGGGCACGGTGACGCTTACCTGGCGCGCCTCAGGATCAACCTCGATGACTGGAATGCTCTCGGCCCGCAGGGCGCGGTGAAGGGATTCAGTCAGGCGCAGCGAGTCTTCCAACGGCGTACTGCTCAGCGCCGTCAGCCGGACCATCACCCCGTCGGTGGGTGCGGTGGCCACCGCACGAACTGCCTCGCGCGGCGCCTGGGCGGAGATCCTCGTGAGTGGCCCCTCGCCATCGATGGCATGGAACTCGAGCGTTAACCCGCGCTGTTCGGCCAGTCGCGCTGCTTCCGGATGAATTACCCGGGACCCGGCGGCTGCCAGGTTACTCAGGAAGGAATGCGGCGCTTCACCGATGGCTTGCCCTTCGGGGACCAGCTTGGGATCAGCGGTGCGAAGACCGTGTGCGTCCTTTACAAATTCCGCGTGATCCGCCTCGAGGGCCGCGGCGAGAGCCACCGCCGTTACATCAGTTGCTCCGCGACCCAATGTGACCACCCGCCCTCGATTCCATCCCTGGAAGCCGGTCACCACCGGTACCGCGCCCCGATCCAGCAACCGGGTGAAACGTCGAGTCGCCACGGCGCCGATGTGAGCGTGACCAGCCCGGCCGACGGTTCGTAACCCTGCCTCACGCGCGTCGAGCGACACGCCCTGTACGCCGAGTTGCTGAAGCGCCAGGGCCAACAGCGAGGCGGCGACCACCTCTCCCGCTGCTACCGCGCGATCCGCTTCCGAGACCGGCCCGCTGGTCCCGCCCGCGGCAGAGCGCACCTCGTCCACCAGCCCGAGCAGATGGTCGGTGACTCCCCGGCGCGCGCTGGCAACGGCCACGACCGGGCCCGCCGCAGCACGGAGCTGGACCCGTCGAGCCGCCGCTGCGATACGCTCGGGAGAGGCCAGCGCGTCTCCCCCGAGTTTCACGATCACCGGCTTGCGACTCATCCGGCGACTCCCGCGGTCTGGCGGGCCGGCGGAGTGGCGGTGGCTTCCTCGCCGCCCAGCGCCTGATCGAGATCGGCGATGAGGTCGCGAACGTCCTCCAGGCCAACCGAGAGCCGGATCAGCTCCGGGGTGGTACCAGTCGCGATTTGCTGCTCCGGAGTGAGCTGCTCGTGAGTGGTGGACGCCGGATGGATGATGAGGGACTTGGCGTCTCCCACGTTGGCCAGGAGCGAGAACAACTTCACCTTGTCGATCACGGCCTTGGCTGCGGCGTGCCCACCCTTCACTCCGAAGGTCAGGACCCCGCCGAACCCGCCGCTCAAGTAGCGACGCGCGTTCCGATGCTCGGGATGACTCTCGAGGCCTGGGTACGACACCCATTCCACTCTCGCGTCCTTGGCGAGCCAGCGGGCGACCGCCAGCGCGTTCTCCGAGTGGCGCTGGATCCTGAGCGGCAGGGTCTCGAGCCCCTGCAGGAAGAGGAATGCGTTGAAGGGCGACAGCGCGGGCCCGAGGTCGCGCAGCAGCTGGACCCGAAGCTTGAGGATGAAGGCGAGGGGACCGAACGCCTCGGTGTAGACCAGTCCGTGATACGACGGATCAGGCGACGAGAACTCGGGAAAGCGCCTGCGAGCGGTCGGGCTGGCCCAGTCGAAGCTGCCGGCGTCCACCACCGCACCGCCGATTGCCGTGCCGTGTCCGCCGATCCACTTGGTCGCCGAGTGGATGATGATGTCGGCACCGTACTTGATCGGCCGGCTCAGGGTCGCCGCGCCGAAGGTGTTGTCCACCACGAGCGGGATTCCCGCCGAATGGGCGATTTCGGCCAGCGCGGCGAAGTCGGGGACGTCGAGCCGCGGATTGCCGATCGTCTCGACGAAGAGCAGCCTGGTGCCCTCGTCGATGGCCTGGCGCACCGCATCCAGGTTGTGGATGTCCACGAACTTCGTGGTGATGCCCCACTTGGGCAGAGTGTAGGCGAAGAGATTGTAGGTGCCCCCGTAGAGCGTCTGGGAGGACACCAGGTTGTCTCCCGCGCGGGCGAGATTGAGGACAGTGAGCGTCTCCGCCGCCTGTCCGCTCGCCAGGCCGAGGGCTGCGACGCCGCCTTCGAGCTCCGCCAACCGCTTCTCGAACACATCGGTCGTCGGGTTCATGATGCGGGTGTAGATGTTCCCGAATTCCTTGAGACCGAAGAGCGCCGCCGCGTGCGTGGTGTTGTTGAACACGTAGCTGGTGGTCGAATAGATCGGCACGGCTCGGGAGTTGGTGGTGGGATCGGGTACCTGTCCCGCGTGAATCGCTAGGGTGTCTGGATGCAATGGCATTATCGGCTCCGGGGTGTTGGCGACTGACTTCCTGCAAACGAAAAGGCCCGGTTCACTCGGTGAACCGGGCCTCGCAATGTTCGAATCTTGTTGCTATGGGTACGCGACTACCCCGATCCGACGCATGCCGAGAACACGGCCCACCCTGAGGGGTGGACACATGCACATGATTCGACAACACATCGGGGAACGGGCGCTCATTGCCGGTTACGACTCCCTCAAAATGAAAATCCCTGCCGATCTGAGCGCAGGGAATGATGACCCGGCGCTTTAGCTCTTTGGTTCGGGGACGATCCCCCGGCGGGAGCAAGTGGCCATAAATCCGTCCGCCGTGAAATCAACCTATGATTCTTCGGGAATCCTGTCAAGCGAGCACTTTGGGATGATTTGCGTAGGAGGCCGGACTACATTTCATCCCGAAACCGAAGCCCTCTCACATCCCATCCCACGATGGCCGCCAATCCTTCCTTTGATGTTTCGACCGGCGCCGACCTCCAGGAGGTCGACAACGCGGTCAACCAGGCCGTGAAAGAAGTCGGCCAGCGCTACGACTTCAAAGACAGCCACTGCACCATCGAGCTCGACCGTACCAAGGCAGAGATCCGCCTCGCGGCCGACAATGAGTTCCGGATGGAAGCTTTGCTCGACATCCTGCGGACCAAACTGATCAAACGGGGAGTTCCGGTCCGGAACCTCCGGATCGGAGATCTAATCCCGGGAGCCGGTACGTCCGTGCGGCGGACCGTCGGCATCGCGCAGGGAATTCCCCAGGACACCGCCAAGAAGATAGTGAAAGCGATCAAGGACCACGGATTCAAAAAGGTCCAGGCCAGCATTCAGGGCGAGGAAATAAGGGTCACCGCGCCGTCGAAGGACGAGTTACAACAGGTGATCGCCTTCCTGCGAGGCGGGGATTTCGAGCTCGAGCTCAAGTTTGGCAACTACCGCGGCTGAGGTCGTGCGCGCCGCGTTCCCCCGCAGACTCCTCCTGGTCACGTGGGGTCTCGTCACGCTGACCTGCAATCCTGCTCCGCCGCCGGAGGCCCCATTTCCGGTCCAGGCGCCCGCGCGCTCGAGCCACCCGGAGATCCGGATCGGCCTCTTTGTCGGCTCTCCGCTGGTTGAGCTGGCCTCGGACTCCGATATCGGCGTCATGGAGGGAGACGGTATGGCGAGCCTCTCCCGCTCCTCCACATGGAGTGTGAGGGTCTCAGGGGGCCGGCTCGAGCTGCGAGACGGATCCGGATCCACCAGCACCCACGATGGTCCGCTGACTTTCGTGCCGGCCTCCGGATCTCTGATGAGTGTCGCCGGCAGGTATTATCGTGGCAGCGCCAGCGTGTTTCGCGACCGGACCGGACTGACCGTCGTCAACCTGGTCTCTCTGGAGGACTATCTAGCCGGCGTTGTTTCGGCCGAGATGGGAAAGCGCGAGCCGGCCGACCGCGAAGCCCTGGCGGCGCAGGCCGTGATCTCGCGAACCTACGCGCTCAAGAATGTCGGGAAGCGTCGCACGGAAGGGTTCGACCTGTATCCCACGGTGGTAGATCAGGTCTACGGTGGAGTCTGGGCCGAGACCCAGCTCGGATGGGAGGCGGTGCGAGAGACGGCAGGCCAGACTCTCACCTTCAACGGCAGCCCGATCGACGCCTTCTTCTATTCGACGTGTGGCGGGCAGACCGCCGGGGGCACCGAGGTGTTCGTGGGAGCCAACCGGCCCTATCTCCAGTCGGTGCGGGACGAGGACGAGAACGGACAAGCGTACTGCCGCTTCTCTCCGCGCTTTCGCTGGCGCGAAGAGTGGACCGGCGATCAGCTCAAGACCATCTTGCGGGGAGTTCGTTCCACCCCGTTTCGGGAAGTACGGTCGATCCAGGTGGTCGCTCGAACTGCTTCGGACCGCGTGGCTCGGCTCGCCATCGGTGTGGATGAAGACCAGATCACGTTCGATGGGCCTGCGGTACGACAGATCCTCCACCCGGTGAACGAGCCTTTGCTTCGGA
>DATIOP010000325.1:0-1883 GCA_035472975.1 Gemmatimonadales bacterium | reverse complement strand
TCCAGCTGCAGGGCGTGGACCAGGGCCGCGCGGGCCTTGGGCAGCACCACTGCCGGTGGAACGTCGCTGTAGAAAGGAAGCGATGTGTAGTAATTCGCCATGCCAACGTAAGGAGGGGCCCACTCGGGTGTGATGCGACTCGCCTGCTCGAACTGGGCCCGTGCCAGTTCCATTTCCTCCTGCTCCAGGTAGAACCGGCCGCGAAGGAACGCCTCGTAGGCGCGCTGCTCTACCTCGCCGCGTACAGCGAGCCGGCTTTGTTCGGTCCCCTTGAGGCTTGCGCTGATTGAACCAGTGAGGGCTGTCGCGATCTCCCGCTGCAGGTCCGGCAACTCACCGAGGCGACGCTGATAATCCTTGGCAAAGAGAGTGGTGCTGTCTGGAGCGTGAAGGAATCGAAGCCTCACGCGAACCGTATCGGCGATCCTGCCGATCCAGCCCTGCACCACGGCTTGAACTCCCAGCTCCCTGCTCAGATCGGCGAGCGAGCGCGCCGCGCCTTGGGCCGTCGCCCCCGAAGAACGCGAGATGACCTTCAGCGAGCCCACCTCGGCCAGATCGGCGATGAGCCCATCGGTCATGCCGAGTCCCAGGTACGTGGTGTCCGGGCTACCGGCCAAATCGAGGAAGGGAAGCACAGCGATCGCGGTGACTCCGCTCAGCACGGGGTGGGATCCGCGTCTCACGATTACCCACCACAAGGCCAGACCCAGAAGCGCGCCGGCCGCGATCGCGGTCGCTTGCCTCGAGCGGCGTTGAGACGAGACCGGCATGACGGCGGTCATCTGCCGCGGATCCAGCGCATCGAGAAACTGGCGTATCGAGGGGAAGCGATCCCCAGACCGCTTGGCCATCGCCTTCACAACGGCACCAGCTACCGCTGCCGGCACGTCCTCCCGGCTCTCACGCAAGCTCGGGATCGGCGCGGCCGAGTGGTGGGCCAGGACCACGAGCGGCGTGGGACCGATGAAGGGCGCCTTGCCGGCCAGCATCTCATACAAGGTGCAAGCCAGGCTGTACTGATCGCAGCGGCCGTCCACGGCGTCACCGCTGGCCTGTTCGGGGCTCATGTACTGCGGGGTACCAACCACCATGCCCGTGATGGTCAGCTGCTCCGCATTGGCCTGCAGTGCCCGGGCGATGCCGAAGTCAGCCACCACGGCTTGGCCTCCGGACAGCATGATGTTCTCCGGTTTGACATCCCGATGCACCACGTCGTGCTCGTGGGCGTACTGCAGCGCATTCCCGATTTCGCGGATGATCTCCAGCGCGGTGTCGAGGGGAAGCCGCGTCTCCCGGGCAAGCCGCTCCCGCAGCGATTCACCCTCGACAAATGGCATCACGTAATAGAGAAAGGACTGGGGTCCCTCGCCTCGCTCGGGAGGACCCGCGGTCACCTGCCCCGAGTCAAAGAGCGGAAGGATGTGAGGATGTTGCAGCGTCGCCGCGATCTCGATCTCCCGGAGAAACCGCTCGCTCCCGACTATGGCGGAGAGTTCCGGCTTGAGCACTTTGATCGCGACCCGCCGGTGGTGCTTCAGGTCTTCGGCGAGATACACGACCGCCATCCCGCCCCGGCCCAGCTCCCGCTCGATCCGGTAGCGATCGGCGAGGGCGGTCGAGAGTCGAGGGTCGATGGTCAATGGTCGTTGGTTGTTAGATGCCGTCAGCCGTTAACGCTCGTCGGTTCGTCGGTTCGTCGGTTCGGCGGTCCGCCCTGTCCGTCCTGTCCGCCTTGTCCGTCCTGTCCGCCCCGTCTTCCGCTCAGTGCTTCGCTTTCACTCTCGCCTTCAGTTCTTCGAACCAGTTCTCTACGTACACGACGTTGCTGGTGCCCGTGCTGGTGCGCTCACGGATCATGACGAAGTGCCGGTCGTCCGGGG
>DATIOP010000324.1:0-6326 GCA_035472975.1 Gemmatimonadales bacterium | reverse complement strand
GTGGTGAGTCGGACGGGCCGATGGTTACCAGAATGGCTGAAGCGCCTCGACGGCAATTGATGATTGTCGATCGAAAAAGGTGAAGCGCCCAGCGAGCGGCAAACTCACTACTGAGTCGCATAACCTCCGCAATGAACCTTGTGATGTACAGTGTTGCGCGGTAGATTTTAGACGTGGGACTGACTAGCGCGAAACCCAGCAGGCACAAGAGTAGGGTGCCCCCATGGCCGCAGATTCCCACTTTACCGCATTCTCCTTCCTGGCATTTCCCAATCTCATCCAGCGTAAGGCGCCGCCGCAATTTTCCCCATTGCCGCGGGCAACACCCGGGATCGCCCGGTGACGAAGCCGCGAACTAAGGCGCACCATCCCGCTGGGCCCGTGGCCGGGCCGACGGCAGCCCCTATCTCGTTGGTGCTCATTGAGGACAATCGGCTGCTGCGAGAGGGAATCGCGGCGCTGATTCACAATCAGCCGGGATTCAAAGTCCTGGCCGCGTCCGCGGATGTCGACGAGGCTTTAGAGAGAGTGCGTGAATCCAAGCCGGACGTGGTCCTGCTCGACTTCGGGCTGCAGGATCACGATAGCCTGAGTCTGACTGCGACGGTCCACGGCGAGGTGCCCGCAGCCCGGGTAATCGTCATGGGTCTCCTGCCGCTGCAAGAGGATATCGCAAACTACGTACGCGCTGGAGCGTCCGGCTTCATCATGAAAGACGCCTCCTTCGAAGATTTCTTTGCTACTATACGCGCGGTGGCCGGCGGCGCCGAGGTGTTGCCCCCGGCGCTGACCAACTCGCTCTTCTCGCAGATCGCCATGCGTGCGGCCAAAGGGAACAAGGCCCGGGTTCTCGAGGCGGTCCGCCTGACCAGCCGGGAACGCCAGGTTATCGATCTCCTGGGAGAAGGCCTGAGCAACAAGGAGATCTCGACTCGGCTGCACATCGCGGTTCACACGGTCAAGAGCCACGTGCACAATGTCCTGGAGAAGCTGGCGCTGCACAGCCGCCTCGAGGTGGCCGCGTTCTCGCACTCCAGAGGAGGCTCGAGAACCTCACATCGATAACCCCCTCACCGAGGACCCGCTCTTTCGAGCGAGTTTCCCACTGGTCCCCACGAGCGATTGTTGTGACCCTCCCGCTTCATCACATTCCGATCATCGTACTCATCGACGGGCTCCCGGACGGCAAGATCTGCCGGTGCGCCATTTCCTTTGATGCCTGGTTTCCGAGGTCGGCTGGCGTGGCTCACGCGAGGCAGCGCATCTCCTTGATCCTGGTGAACGGCAACCCGCTGGGGCGTGAAAGGGTGGCGTCGCTGATCCGGGTACAGCCGGGTTTCCACGTCCTCACCCCTTCGGCGGGCACGAAGGAGATCCTCCGGCAGGTGCGCGCGACCAGACCCGATGTAGTGCTTCTGAATCTGGGGCAGGCGGGCGAAGACAGACTCGCGCTGGCCAGCGCATTGCATCGTGCCGTCCCGAAGTCGCGGGTGATCATCATGGGTCTGAAGGCGCCTCAGAAGGATGTGGTGAGCTTCGTCCGGGCCGGAGTCTCCGGATTCATCATGGCGGATGCCTCGTTGGAGCAGTTTCTCCAGACTGTCCGCTCGGTAGTTCAGGGGCTTCGTGCGCTGCCAGCGGAACTGACTCGGTCGCTATTTGGTCAGCTCAAGCGGCACGGAGTTTGGGGACGGCCGAAGCGATCGCCGAGCATCAGGCGCTTGCCGAGGCTGCCAGGCAACCGCCGCCTGGAAATTGTTGCCTTTTCTCCGCTCGCAGTGGATCCCGCCAAGATTCCGCGCCCGCCGCACGGACCCGGGCCAAGTCTCGTCCCAGTGGTCCCGCTCGACTCCATCAAGTTTCAACCCTTTGATTGATTGTCCTCGCCGCCCGGCCCACGGACATTGATAATCCACGCTGTATTCGGGAGGGTTGGCCTAACGGTTTGCCCTCCTCCCTCCTATTCCGGTGGGCGGCGTCCGGGACATCCCGCGAAGTGGCGCGAACCAGTCGGGTGGTTGCTGGTTCCGGGGTGGAGCGAAGCGAAGAAACCCGAGGGACCAATCGGCTGGTTCGGCCGAGAGGTCCCTCGTGGCGCCTGGCTATATCGCTCTTAATTCACTCCATCGAGCGATACGTTCGCCTCGGCAACCGGGGTAGAGTTGTAATGGTTGCAGGCCAAAGGTCCACCTGTCGCACGAGGGAACGATGACGGCATCCGTGGCGTACGATCCGAAGCGTTTGACCGGCTATCGACTGGAAGAACTTGCGGCCGCCTTCGACCGGGTACGGAATGCGCGAGACTGGAAGGCGCCGATCCAGGCGGTGATCCCGGCGCAGGAGCGGCCCCTGGTAGAGAAGGCCGTGCTCTGGTTTACCGACACGGTTCCCGAGTTCCTGGCTCACCCTGAAGCGAGCGACCGGCTGGTGGTCAGGGCACCGGGCTACCGACTTGGCGGGGCGGAAACCCGAAAAGGACATCTTCGAGGCCCGGATGGCGTTGATCGAGTTGCGGAAGAGGGTCTCTCCCGCAGAGGCGTGGGACGCCGAGGCCGGAGGCCCCCCTTGCAACGGGGATGAGGACCGGTGACCCGTGAGGACTACGCGGGCCGGTAAGCGGACGTTAGGGATGGCGGTTTCTCGTTTACCTAAGAGGTACCAATGCGGTTCTTTCCTTTGAGTGTTCTGTTGACGGCCACCCTTCTAGTTCCGGTGCAGCCGGCGGGCGCGCAGGCCGTGGCCCCGATCAGCCTCCGCGGGTCCACCGTTCAGCTCACCGCTTCGGCGATGTTGCGCTCCCCGGCCAGCCTGGCCCACGAGCAACCCGTGCTTCTGGTCAAAGATCCTTATCAGCACGGCACCAAGCATGAGGGCCTCGCGCTCCTGATCGTTGGGGTGGCGGGAATGGTCACCGGCCTGATAATCGACGAGCCGGTGGTGACGATCCTGTCCGCTGGAGTCGGGGGTGTTGGACTGTACCTGTACTTGCGATGAGTCGTCCCGGCGCAAACGCGCCGTCACTTGAGAGGCGGAGTAAGGGTATATGATGACCCGATCGATGTTCCTAGGACTCGCCGTAGTAGGACTCTTGGCCTGTGGCAAAGCCAATCCGGAGGTCTCCCTCACCGACAGCACCCGAAGTACACCGACACCCACGGCCAGGACCCGCACCCTCGCCACCGGAGCCACAATCGATGCGACGATGGGCCGGACGATCACCTCGCGCAGCACCAAGGCCGGCGAAACCGTGACGACGACAATTGACGCCGACATCCTGGACGCGGCTGGGCGGGTAGTGATCCCAGCGGGCTCCACGGTGGAGCTGACGATCACCGAAATCACCCCAGCCCGGAATAAGGGCCAGGCGGATGGCACCCTCACCATCCAGGTGACAGGAGTGACGGTCCGAGGTCAGGACTATCCGATCGCGGCCGAAGTCACTTCTCTATCCCATACCCTCAAGGGTCGTGGTGTCACAGCTGGTGAAATCGAGAAGGTCGCGGTCGGAACCGCGATCGGGGCGGTCGCGGGGCGGGTGATCGGCGGCAACACCAAGGGCGCCATCATCGGCGGTGTCGTGGGGGCCGCGGGCGGCACCGTGGTCGCGGTCCAGACGGCGAGCCGCGACGTGGTGGTCGCCGCCGGAACGCCGGTCACCATTACTCTGACCGGGCCCTTGACCGTCTCGTCGGTGTGAACCTGGCGCGAAGGGAGAAGCAGTATGACAACGATCAGCTACAAGGGCTTCAGTATCCTAGTCCGGCCCTACCAACTTTTCGACTCCCAACGCTGGACCGTGGAGCTTGAGATACGCCGCAACGGCCGGAGACGGCCTTTCAGCCTTGCTGAACGCTACCGGACCGAGGAGGAGGCGCGCGCGCGATGCTCCGGCCTGGCCCGCCTGATCATTGATGGTGCGGTGCCGGGATGGTCGGTCGAGCAGCTGCGGTGAGACTCGGGTGTCGGCGTTGATCACGCATTCAAGGGAGTGTCTATGCGTCAGCTCATCCTGGCCGGTATCCTGATCCTCGGTCTGGGCGCCCTCCTGCTGCTTCGCGGGGGAAGCATCGCCACCCGGCGCGAGGTGCTCAAGGTTGGAGACGTCAAGATCACCGCGGACGAGCAGCAATCGATCCCTCCCTGGGCCGGCGGTCTGGTCATGCTAGTGGGCGTGGCGCTGATCATCGCCGGTGCCCAGAAGCGCGCGTCAAGTCGTGCATGATCAGACTACCGCTGAGACTCGCGATTCCGCGAAGCCCGCAGACGACCAGACCGGAGAAGTGGCGCTGCGGGAGCGGATCTCCTCGGCCGCGGATCATTGTCGCAACGCGCTGCAGATGCTGCTCGGCCTCCGACTGCTCGCCGACAAGGTCGCAAGCCTCCCGGGCAATCTCCTCCAGCCATGGTTCTCTCAGGACATCCGCATCCTGGCCGACAGCCTCGAACGCCGTCTTTCTCAGGCAGTAGAAGAGCTCGAGGGCGTTTGGGTCCAGGTCGGCGGGGCAGACTTGTCTGCTCCCACGTGGATTGGCGAGATCCTCGACATACGCGACCGTGACCCGGAGCCGTCGAGGTAGTCCTTACGAGCTAGCCCAGAATCCAGTCCAACGAGCGATGCAACTCGCCGGGCCTACGGGATAGAGTTCATGATCAGGGTGAAGTCCCTCTGGTCGCTTGCGGCCGGTGCAGTACATAGATGCGCGACCGGACGGTCCCGGGGCCGTCCAGATCGCCACTCACCTGAAGGAGCACATCATGTTTGGTGTCTTAGCGGTCATTCTGGTTGTGGCGTGGTTCCTCGGCTTCAGCGTTTTCCACGTGGCCGGAGGAATGATTCACCTCCTTCTGCTCGTCGCGGTTGTGTCGATCTTGTGGCACTTCATTTCAGGGCGCCGCACGGTTACTTGACATCGCTCAACACCGGACGAATCGGTCGTTCCGGGCCTCCCCCGCGGAAATGGGACCACGCGGTGAGAGGGGCTTGGCAGCTGGCCCCCTACGAGGCACAGGAGTCATCATGCGCAGGATCGCATTCCTAATCCCCATCGCGGCCGTCGTTCTGGCGGCAGCGTGCCACAGCTCTCCCCCGCCTGAGACGCCGGCTCCTCAGCCGACCGCGGCGGAAATCGCACTCCAGCGACATATGCAGGATTCGCTCGACGCCGTGGCTCGTGCCACCGCGGACTCAGTGGAGCAGGCTCGGCAGCAGCTGGCCCTCGCCGAGAAGGCTCGCGCAGACTCGGTCGAACAGGTACGCCTGGCGACCGAGGCCGCAGCCCGCGAAGCGGTCGAGAAGGACGCCGAGCTCCGCAAGGAGTTGGGCGTGATGGTCTACTTTGATGTCGCTCAGGCCCAGATCCAGACGGACGGCCAGACCGTCCTCGACCGCAAGGTGGCAATTCTAAATGCCAACCCCGCGGTGCGACTTCGGATCACCGGTGCCTGTGACGAACGCGGATCGGATCAGTACAACGAGGCGCTGGGTGAACGTCGGGCCGCCGCGGTCGAGAAGTATCTCACCGGGAAGGGGATCGACGTTGCCCGGCTGGACCAGGTGTCCAATGGTGAGAAGGACCCGGTCGATTCCGGCAGCGATGAGGCGGCGTGGGCGCAGAATCGCCGTGCGGAGTTCGTGATCGTGAGCGGTGACATGCCGCTGGCGATGAACTAGAGGCGACCCTCGCCACGGTCTTCGCGGCGAGGATTATGGGGCGGGCGGCTGTGAAGCCGCCCGGCCAACCAGCCGGCCGAACGGCGTGGTTCACGGACGGAGGAAGAGTGGCAATGTCGCGAGTCCCGGGCGAAGGGCCGGAGGAGCAGATCCGCAACGCCCTGCAAATCGTTAACGGGCTTTCGTACATCCTTGAGAGCACGAACCACTCCCCTGGCATGTACTCCGATACCCGCGAACTGGTCCGGGAGAGTACCACAGTGTTGGAGAACCGGCTCTCAATCGCGCTCGCTCAGTTGACTACGGAGCGAAATACCGCGTCTGGAACTCCGTCTGCTTAGACGATTCTTCGCATTCTCCATTCCTGCACTCCCGCATTACGGTTACTCCCCTACCTCCGCCACCCCTCCCGACACTATGAACGCCATCACCCTCGAGCTCGGCGCCTCGACCCGGGTGATCCGGTCGCTCGGCAACACCAGCGTCTGTCCGGCGAAATTGTACGACTGCGGCAGATACACACTCACATGGTCCCGAATACCCAGCTCATCCAGGGAATCCTGGGTGAGAAAGCCCATCGCCTTGATTCCCGCCTCCCGATCCAGCGTTACCAGGACCGGCTGATTGAAACGCTTCTTCTCCCCCACGAAAGCGC
>DATIOP010000323.1:0-4131 GCA_035472975.1 Gemmatimonadales bacterium | reverse complement strand
GGAAAGTCGGGACGCCCTCGACGCATTTGGGCGCTTCTCACCAGGAAAGAAACCAAGCTGTGACTGTCCACAGGATTGAAACCACGTTTGCGGGCCGCCCCCTCATTCTCGAAACCGGGCGCCTGGCCAAACAAGCCGCCGGATCGGCCTTCCTCCAGTTCGGTGATACCGCGGTCCTCGCCGCCATCACCGTTGCCTCCACCGGCTCCTCCCTCCCGTTCTTCCCTCTCACTGTCGAGTATCGCGAAAAGACCTACGCCGCGGGCAAGATCCCGGGTGGGTTCCTCAAGCGTGAGGGGCGGCCGTCGGACAAGGAAATCCTCGCGAGCCGGGTGATCGATCGCTCGATCCGCCCGCTCTTCCCCGAGGGCTTCAAGAACGAGGTCCAGGTCTTCGTGACCGTCCTCTCCGCCGATCAGGAAAATGATGCCGACGTCCTCGGCGTCGTCGCCGCCTCGCTGGCACTCAGCATCTCGCCGGTGCCATGGAACGGTCCGCTCGCCGCGGTGAGAGTCGGCCGGGTGGACGGCAACTGGATCCTCAATCCGACCTTCCAGCAGCTCGAGTTCTCGAGCGTTGACGTAACGGTCAGCGGCAGCAGCGATTCGATCATGATGGTCGAAGGCGGCGCGCTCGAGGTGTCGGAAGCCGAGATGCTCGAGGCGCTCAAGGTGGCCCAGAAGGGCCTCAAGGAAATGCTGGGCAACGAGCAGAAGGTGATTTCCAAGGCCGCGAAGGAGAAGCTGAGCTGGACCAAGGACGCTCCCGACGAGGCCATGGTCAAGCGGGTTGTCGAGCTGGCCGAAGCCGAGATGGCCAAGGTCATCAACGCCAAGGACAAGCATGCCCGGGCGGCCAATGCGGAGACGCTCAAGCAGAAGACGATGCAGGCGCTCGCGACCGAGTTCCCCGAGGCGACCAGGGCGATCGCGAGCCAGATCGAGGACATCGAGTATCGCGTGATGCGGGCCCAGGTGCTGGACAAGGGCGAGCGGGTGGACGGTCGGGACACCGATACGGTGCGGCCCATCGTGATCGAGACCGGCTTCCTGCCTCGGACTCACGGCTCGGCGATGTTCCAGCGGGGTGAGACCCAGGCTCTCGTGGCCGTCACCCTCGGCACCGCCGACGACGAACAGCGGATCGACAGCATCGATCACGCGGGCGAAGCAACGAAGTCGTTCATGCTGCACTACAATTTCCCGCCCTACTCGACCGGCGAGGTGAAGCCGGTTCGAGGCACCAGCCGCCGCGAGATCGGGCATGGAGCCTTGGCCGAGCGGGCGTTGCAGCCGCTGCTGCCGGACTACGAGAAGTTCCCCTACACGCTGCGTGTCGTTTCGGAGATCCTCGAATCGAACGGCTCGTCCTCGATGGCGACCGTATGCGGAGGCACCCTGGCACTGATGGATGCGGGTGTGCCGATCAAGGCGCCCTGCGCCGGCGTTGCGATGGGTCTGATCAAGGAAGGGAAGAAGGTCGCCATCCTCACCGACATTCTCGGCTCAGAGGATCACCTGGGCGACATGGATTTCAAGGTGGCCGGGACCACGCAGGGCATCACCTCGATTCAGATGGACATCAAGATCGAGGGACTCGACCTCAAGATCATGGAAGAGGCGCTGGAGAAGGCCCGGAAGGGCAGGATGCATATCCTGTCGGAAATGTCGAAGGCGCTGCCTTCCGCCCGGCCCGATCTCTCCAAGTATGCGCCCCGCATCATCACCATGATGGTGAAGCCGGATAAGATCGGCGACATCATCGGTCCCAAGGGCAAGACCATTCGTGGGATCCAGGATCAGACCGGTGCCAAGATCAGCATTGAGGATTCCGGGATGGTCACCATTGCCGCCGTTGGTGGCGAGGCGGGGGAGAAGGCTCGCCAGATGATCGCCGCGATGGTCGAAGAGCCGGAAGTGGGCAAGGTGTACGAGGGCCCGGTCAAGAGCACGACCGCCTTCGGTGCCTTTGTTGAAATCATGCCGGGTGTCGAGGGACTGCTGCACATCAGCGAACTTCAGCACGGTCGCACCGAGAAGACCGAGGACGTGGTCAAGAAGGGCGACGTCGTGAAAGTGAAGCTGCTGGAAGTAGATGAGAAGGGCCGGATGAGGTTGTCGCGGAAGGCGCTCCTCACGAAGGAGGAGCAGCCGCGTGGAACCCGTTCAGCTCGATACCGGCCTCCACAGTACCCGGGCACCCAACGGTCTTACGGTCCTCACCGAGGTCCTGCCCGGGGTCCGTTCCGCCGCGGTGGGCGTCTGGGTCAGGTCGGCCAGCGCCCACGAGCCGCGCGCCAAGATGGGCGTATCCCACCTGCTCGAGCACATGGTGTTCAAGGGCACCGAGCGCCGGAACGCCAGGGAGCTGGCGCTCGAGCTCGAAGTCCGGGGCGGTTCCCTCGATGCCTATACCAGCCGCGATCACACCCACTACCAGGCTCACGTCCTCGATCAGAACCTGCCCGAGGCGGTCGATGTCCTGACCGACCTGGTGCATCGTCCCTTGCTCCGGGCCAGCGACCTCGACTTGGAGCGGAACGTGGTGCTGGAGGAGATCTCCACGGTGGAGGACACGCCGGATGATCTCGTCTTCGAGCTGTTCTCCGAACGGCTGTGGCCCGAACATCCCTACGGCTACTCGATCCTCGGCACCCGAGACACCGTCAGCGCCCTGGGCCCCGGCGATCTCCAGGCCCTCCATCGGGCAGGATACTATCGCGGCAATTGCGTGGTTGCGGCGGCGGGCTGTCTTCAGCATGATCGTGTCCTCGAATTGCTCGAGCGCGAGGGCTGGTTCGCCGGCGGCACCGCCGAGCCGCCTCTCCCGCCAGTGGCTTCAGTGCCGGCCGTCCGCGGCGGCAACGTCAGCGTCGCGCGGGATTCGAACCAGACTCACCTGGTCTTCGGCTCTGACACCTTCCCCTATCGCGACCGGCGAAGGTTCGCGCTCTCGATCGTGACCAACGTGTTCGGGGGCGGAATGTCGAGCCGGCTGTTCCAGGTGATCCGGGAAGAACTCGGTCTGGCCTACGGGGTCTACGCGTACCAGCAGTTCTTTCAGACAGCGGGGATCGCGGGCGTGTATGTGGGGACCCAGCCCGGCACCGCGGCGCAGGCGGAGGAGGCGATCCGCGCCGAGTATCGTCGCCTGGCGAATGAAGGACTCCCGGCAGATGAGTTGGCATCCGGCAAGCAGCAGCTCAAGGGGCAGTTGATGTTGTCGTTGGAGAGCCCGGCCAGCCGGATGAATCGCCTGGCGAGTATCACCCTCCACGGCGAGCCGTATCGCAACTTGGAGGCGCTCCTGGCGGAGATCGATGCAGTCACGGTTGACCAGGTCGCGGCGCTCACTGCTGAGTATTTCGATCCGGATCGACAGACAGTTGTAAGGTTAGGACCGAACTAGGTAGTGGGTGGTAGGTAGGGGTGGTAGGGTCTTGAGGAAACATTCCGGTGATTCCCCACAACCCACCACCCACCACCCACAACCACTCTCAAAACACGACGACCACGACCCCGACCGCGAGCGACCCATGATCATCGGCGTCCCCAAGGAAATCAAAACCAACGAGAACCGCGTTGCGCTGGTACCTGCCGGCGCCGAATCGTTTGTCGGACAGGGACACACCGTCTACGTGGAGCAGGGAGCCGGGGTCGGCAGCGGGTTCCCCGACGAGGCCTATGTCGAGGCCGGCGCCAAGATGCTCGCCACGGCGGACGAGGTCTGGGCCAAGGCGGAGATGATCATCAAGGTCAAGGAGCCGATCGCGGTGGAGTATCCCCGCATGCGCGCCGGCCAGGTGATCTATACCTACTTCCACTTCGCGGCGGATGAGGCCCTGACGAAAGCGGTGGTGAAGTCGGGCGCCATCGCGGTCGCCTACGAAACCGTCCAGCTGCCCAGCGGCGAGCTTCCCTTGCTCACGCCCATGTCGGAAGTTGCGGGGCGCATGGCGGTGCAGGAAGGCGCCAAGTATCTGGAGAAAGTCTGCGGCGGAAGCGGCATTCTGCTCGGAGGCGTGCCGGGTGTCGTGGCATCGGCATGTGGACGTCCGACCAGTTCTACCAGATGATGCATAACGGACGTTTCCCCGACGGCGGGCTGGTCTATCCGGCGATGCCGTTTGCC
>DATIOP010000322.1:0-5102 GCA_035472975.1 Gemmatimonadales bacterium | reverse complement strand
GAAATCCAACTGGTCTTGTTGGTGCCGGGTCCGTAGATGGTCGCTTTCCCGTTCGCTGGATCGAATCCCAAAGCGGGACTCAGCCACACTTCCGTGAAGAATGTGGGTTGCAGGATGGTGTAGCTCATCCGGCTTCGCCGGAGCCGGTCCTCGACGGCACGCTTGGCGCTCTGCAGCGGGAAGTCGACGGCGACCTGGGGAAATGAGACCAGCACGAAGTGTTGGACGCCTGCGGCTTCCGCGGCATCGACGAGGGCGAGCTGACCCTGGCGGTCCACGGTGTCGATCGAATCGCCGATCTCCTGCGAGTGCACGGACGTCGCGGCGGAGATTATGGCGCTCACTCCCTCGCACGCGGCCTTTAGAGAGGCGGGATCCTTGAGGTCTCCCGTTGCCAGCTCGGCACCGAGTCCCTTGAGCTCCGCGAGCTTCTCGGGATTGGAGCGGGCCCGAACCAGGGCCCTGGTCGGTTCACGTCGCGCCGCGAGTAGCCGGCAGGCCTCCATCCCCAGCGCACCGGTTCCGCTGACGATCAGGTTCATGACCCACCTCGTGCAGGTTGGATTACACGGTAATGCCGGGAACTCCGCGGCTTGTCAACTGCGGAAGGGAGGGGTTAAGGCTTGCGGGCGAATCCGATATAGGAGACCGACAAATCTGGGCTTTCGGCGATATCCATCTCACGGAATGCTGCCGCATAGCTGATCAGGCCTCGCCTGCGACGGCGAAGAGCGCGGAGCTGACTGAAAAGGCTCGCACGCGGCTTAAGCCCGGTCAGCCGGCCAGGCACGAAACCGTGACGCTCAAGCTGGCGCCGAAGCTCCGCCGGGCGAATGAACCGGTGCCACTCATGAAGTCGAGGCGGCATGAGCGCAGTCCAGCGCCACTCCTGAAGCAGCTTGATCATGATCAGCCAGCTAAGAAACGAGCGATTAATAGTGTCAAAGAAGTAGGACCCTCTAGGCCGGAGCACTCGCGCCGTCTCAGCGATCACACGGCTCAGATCATCCACGTGCTCCAGCACATCACAGCAGAAGGCCGCATCGAAGCTTGCATCGGCAAAGGGGAGCGCCTCTCCGCGTGCGCACTGGTATCGGATCGGCAGCCCCTGACTGGTCGCGTGCTTCCATGCTGCTGCCAGCGACCCCGCTGAAGGGTCCACTCCGGTCACGACGCAGCCCAGGCGGGCGAAGTCCTCGGCCAGCAGCCCGCCGCCACAACCGATATCCAGGACGCGAAGACCCTGGGGCGAGACGCGCAGCTCCTCGACGAGCACCCGTCGCATGTAACCGAACCGGGCGGGATTGAGGGCGGTGAGCGAATGCAGGAGGCCGGCTTCGTCCCACCAGCTGTCGGCCATCCGATCGTAGACCGCGTTGTCGACCGCAGATCTGGGCACTTATACGTCGAGCCGGCGCTCGTATGGCACCGTCTCCCCATGCTCCAGATAGCGCCGCAAAATCCGGAGATACATCGCCCAGCACTGGCATGATATCCGGTAGTGCTCCGACTCCGCCGGCCACCCCAGGTGATAAAACCGAACCTGGGTGACATTCCCGTTCCCTTCCAACCTGAATCCGACTCTGGTCCCCAACCACTCGCTATCGGCACCGGTCAGCTCAAACTCGAATTCCTTATCGGGTGTACATCGAGCCACCCTCGCCTTCCACTCATATTCGGGACCGAAGAAGAGCTTGTACTCGGCACCGATGCGAGGCTCCCCTGCGGAGCTGATAGTCCACCATTGGTCGAGGCCCGCCGGGTCGCTGATTGCGCGAAAGACGCGGCTTGCAGGGGCCTTGATCGGGAAGTCTTGAAGAATGTCGGCCATCGGCCCCCCCTACCGGTAGGTACGCAAAGAGATTGAGACTGCTACCGCCTTACCGCCTGTCCGCCTTACCGCCATGGTTTTGTAGCGAAGTAGTAGTGGTTGTCGCCCTCATCCTCGGTTTCACTCTGTACGACCAAACCGTTCGCTGCCAGAATGCGGCGATACGCCACCGCGCCCAGCGATTGGGAGGTCTGACCAGTGAGACTGTCGGACCATTTGCACTTCCGGGCGGGAGAGGTGAACAGGAACCTGCCTCCAGTCTTGAGCACCGTCGAAACCTTGGCGATGAGCGTTGCCTGCACATAGGCTGGGAGGAGAAACATCAGCCCCCACGCCACCACGGCATCGAACGCACGACCGAAGAACTCGGACTGCTCGACCGGCCGACACTCGGCCGCTGCCTCGGGGAACTGCCTCCGGAACGCCGCGATCATGCTGGGTGAGGCATCGACGCCGTAGACGATCAAGCCTTCATCCACGATGACCTGGGAGATCGGCACTCCGGACCCGCAGCCGAGATCAAGAACAGCGGCACCCTTGGGGAGCGTCTTCGCCCATGCACGAACGGCCGAAGCGCCGACGGACGAGCGAGAACGGCCCGAGATGAACTCGTTCGCTACGGCCTCGTACCCATTCGAAGTGTCTGTTGAGTCAGTCCCAGCCATGTTTCGATTGTCGCACGAGTGTCAGACGACAGCCGCGTCTGGCACCTCGTATCGCAGGACGACTATTCCCCGGGGAGAAGTTTCGGAGTGTGCGAGCCTGAGCCGTGTGATGGGGGCGCCCGTTTCGAGAAAAGGAACGCCGCCTCCCAACAGGACAGGCATGACCGCGAGTTCCACGATGTCCACCTGCTTGGCTTCGAGAAGGCTTCGAAACAGGCTGCCACCTCCAAAGAGCCAAATGTCCCGACCGGTGCCGGCGCGCAGGGCGGCAACCGCTGCGCCCGCGTCTTTCTTGACAAGTGTCACGTCAGGGTCTTGTTCCGGTGGCAGGGTCGTCGAGAACAGGTAGATTCGCCACCCCGCGGGCCAGCCTGGTGCGCCGGGTTGCTTCGTCAGCTCATAAGTGCGGCGACCGAGCAGCGCGGTATCGAACCCGGCGAAGAGGGAAGCCCAATCCATGGTAGGGTCTTGGACGATCCAGTCAATCTCGCCGTTGGGTCCGGCGATGTAGCCGTCGAGGCTAGTTGCCACCCGATATCGCACACGGCGCATGGGTCACCTCAAAACCGAGCAGCATTGGAAGGCTACACCAGGAACAGAAGCGCCGTCAGCAACGCCGCCGTAACGAAAGACTTCATGTGAACCACTCTGGCCTGGCGTCGTACCTGAGCCAGCTCGGCGTGATCGGCGATTGATTCTGTCCCACTATCCAGGTCGCGCAGACCGCGCGCCGCCAGTCTCACTCAGGTTTTCTCGCGCGCCTGAAACACCCCCAGGGCGCCAAGCCAGATCGGCAGGAACAGGCCGAGGCGCCACGATGTGGGCGCTCCTGTAGTAAACAGAATGAAGGCGGACACAGCGGCCACCCCGATTGCCAGGAGCCCGAGGGTCAGGCGACGCTGCCGGCCCCGCGGGCCGATGTGGGGGATCATGGAAGTCGCGGTGCCAGGAGGGCACACAATAAAGAAAAGAAGCCGAGGACTCCCGCGATCATTCTGAAGTTGTTCAGCCGGAGCCATCGCGTTGCCCGCGCCCTCAGGACCTCAGGCGAAAGGGACCCGGCATTGGAGATCAGGCCTTCCTGCTCAGGGACGAAGTACACCATTGTCGATATGTGAGCCGTCAGGTAGAGCGCGAAGGCGACGGCCAGCCACAACACCCGGGCATACGAATGCCAGTTGAGGAAAAGGCTGACGATGAACAGGACCGACGCCAGGGGTGACACAATCTTCCAATAGTGCGCGGTCTTGTGTCCATACGGCCCGAGAAACATCGAGAACGACTCAGGTGGATTGAATGCCCAGGTCCGATCCGAGGTAAACGACTCGAACAGCATCGGACCCAAGTTGAGGCTGTAGAAGAAAACCAGCGCAACCAGACAAAGATTCGCGAGCTGGAGCATGTCTTCCATTTGGTCTCCTCGTCATTAGGGCTTCGCCTTCGTCGAGCGCTTCGTCCACTTTGTCATCCCAGCTGGGTTGCCGGTTCCGGCTCGATTGTTCAATCAGTCAAGTGAACTGCGTTTCTCTGCGTTTATCTGCGGCAGAATCGGGCCTGATGTTCTCCCATCAAGTGTGGCCGACTGGTCGGGGGCACCTTGGCGTCTGTGAATCATCTGCAGGCCGCAGATGAACCCAGAGAATCGCAGAAACCAATGCAGGCGCGGTTTGCTGTCCTGGCCTGCAACCGGCGACACCGGTCCAAAGAGTCCTAACTCAAGTAGTAGGTGAACATGACCTGATCGCGAGGCGCCTCTTCGCCTCCGGTCGAAGCATAGAGCCGCATGGCCGCCTCGTTGGTACGATCGGTGAGCACCCAGGCTTCGCGACACCCCAGCCGCTTCGCATGCTCGAGGAGCGTCGCAACAATCGCTTTGCCGACCCCTCGACGATGATGGCTTGGCGCGACCCCCACCTCGTTAATCCAGAACTCCGCCGGCTTGTCCGGGTGCACGTAGTGCACGCCTGAGGCAAAGCCAACCACCGTCTCATCCTCGATGGCCACCACCAGATGGTGCCGCTCGTCGCGAAGGAACTCCGCTACCAAAGCGGGCTCTAGCGCGTGATCGAACACGCCGGGCGCGAGGTTTTGCAGGATTGTCTCGTCCCCGGAATCGAGAATCCTGATCTCAGGCACCACTCCTCCGGATGTGATCAAGACCGCCAGCACGCGGGACCTCGTAATGCAACTCGGCGAAACCAGGGCCGACCGCCCTCACCGAGATCAGGCGTAGCGGCGGGCAGGTGATGGCCCGCGGCAGGAGCGGCTTGCCGGCCCCCAGCGTGACCGAGCCGACCTGCACGAACAGTTCGTCGAGCAGGCCGTGATCATGGAACTGGCCCGCCAGCTCTCCGCCTCCAACGATCCACACGTTCTTGCCGCCAGCCGCCGCGACCATCGCCTGGTGGACCGGGCGGACGTCGCCGCGGACGAAGCGAATGTTCGCCCTTGGGATTGACGGCAGGGTCCGCGAAGTGAACACCCACGCCGGCTGTTTGTAAGGCCATGCCTGCGGCCGCCTGGCCTCAGGACCTACGACGTGTCGCAGCATCCACTCATAGGTGGAGGAGCCCATGGCGAGCGCGCCGACCTCGCGGATGAAGGTT
>DATIOP010000321.1:0-3540 GCA_035472975.1 Gemmatimonadales bacterium | reverse complement strand
CCGACCTGCACGATGTGCCTGACCCATTGCGTAGCTCACTCCGCAGCCTGCTCGCGGTGGCCGGGGGCGGGGGCCGCTACGCCTTCATCCCCGCCGCGATCAGTTTTACCACCGATTCGGTAGGACACCGGGTCGATGCCTCGCTGGTGCTGGCCGATGTGCGGCTCGGCAGTGTGCTTTGGCGGACGGTCACCTACGCCAGCGGAGCAACCCCGGCACAGGCGCTGGTCAATGCCATGGAGGCAGCGTTCCCCTTGGAGTTGTCGCAGTGACCTATGACGCGACGTTGATTCCCGGCGACGGCATCGGCCCCGAGATCACCTCGGAGACGGTGAAGGTGCTCAAGGCCACCGGGGTCTCGTTCGAGTGGGACGAACAACTGGCGGGCGTGACCGCGGTGGATGCCACCGGCACGCCACTGCCCGATGCCACGATCGAAAGCATCCGGCATCGCAAGCTGGCGTTGAAGGGGCCGCTCACCACCCCGGTGGGCACCGGCTTCCGGTCGGTGAATGTCGCCCTGCGGAAGGAATTCGAGCTGTTCGCCAATATCCGCCCAGCGCGCTCCTTCGTCCCCGGCGGCCGGTTCACCAACGTGGACATCGTGCTGATCCGGGAAAACCTCGAAGGGCTGTACGTCGGTGTGGAGCATTTCATCGCGATCGGTGGAGACCCGCGGGCGGTGGGTGAGTCTACCGCGATCGTGACCCGCGCCGGTTGCGAGCGGATCATCCGCTACGCCTTCGAGTACGCGCTGCGCCACAGCCGCAAGAAGGTCACCATCGTTCACAAGGCCAACATCCTCAAGATGGTGAGCGGCCTGTTCCTCGAGGTGGGGAAGCGGATTCAGAAGGAATACGAAGGGCGGGTCCAGTCCAACGACATGATCGTGGACAACTGCGCCATGCAGCTGGTCCTCAAGCCGGAACAGTTCGACGTGATGGTCACCACCAACATGTTCGGCGACATCCTCAGCGACGAGGTGTCGGGACTGGTGGGCGGGCTTGGTCTGGCGCCGGGCGCCAACATCGGAACCCATGCCTCGATTTTCGAAGCGGTCCACGGCAGCGCACCCGATATCGCGGGGAAGGGCATCGCCAACCCCGCCGCGCAGATGCTCGCCTCGGCGATGATGCTGGACCACCTGGGCGAGATCAAAGCCGCCTCCCGCATCCGCGAAGCCATCGAGAAGGTCATCGTCGAAGACAAGGTCCGCACCCGGGACCTGGGCGGCACCGCGTCCACCCAGGAGTTCGGCGATGCTGTCGCCAAGCGGGTGGCCTGAGGTCCCTTGCGCCCGCTGCGGCAACCGGGTCACAGGCATTCAATGGGGTGATCTCTGTCCTGCGTGCAGCGCGGATAACCTGCGCCGTGCAAACCGGCTCGCCAGCCGCATCTCCCTCGCCGCTACTCTGCTGGTCGGACTCTACGTTGCCTTCCGCATGCCGGAGCTCCCGCTGGCCAGGATCTACGCCATCATCGCGATCCTCATCACCTACATCGTGACTCGGCGGATCGTGCAGCGGGTGGCGCTCGAAGTGTACGCGGAACGGCCCCAGGCCAAGGAGAAATGAAATGATGAGGGTTCGGATGCTCGCCGGCTCTTTGTTCCGCGCTGTCACAATCGGATTGGTAGTTCTCCCGCTCACCGCTCACTTCTCACCGCTCACCGCTCAAAGCATCACCATCTATAACGACGGCCGAGTCCTGGTCCGGCGCTCGATGACAGCGGACATCCCCAAGGGAGAGTCGAGCCAGAAGGTCTCGCTGGGACAGGTTGATCCGTCTTCCATCTTTTCCACCGACTCCCTGATCACGATTCTCGCCGCCAGTTACGACGGTGGGACGGACTATCAGAGCGTTCTGCGCCGCTCGATCGGTCGGAAGCTGCTGTTCCGGAGCGGCAAGGACACCGTGAGCGCCACGGTGCTTGGGGTTGATCCCGAGCGTTACCGGATGGCAGACGGGACCGTCGCCTTCAGTCCGCCGGGAGTCCCGCTCTTCCCCGAAGAATTGGTGGTTGTCGATCCGGTCGTGAACCTCGGCCTCAAGAGCAGCCAGTCTCGCAAGGCGCTTCCCCTCGGCTACTTCACCGGTGGCGCCTCGTGGCAGGCGAGCTACCAGGTTCTCCTTGGAAGTGGAACCGCGCGGGTAACCGGGATGGCGGTGGTAGGCGCAGGCACGCTCAGTCTCCGCGACGCCGAAGTGCAGCTGCTGGCGGGAAGCGTGGCACAGGCCGCGGCGACCGATCAGTTCGCGAAGCGCCGTGCCATGGCCGCTCCAATGGCCGCACGAGAGGAGATGGCCTACGCAACCGAGCAGAAAGTCGGCGAGTTCCATCTCTACACCCTGCCGGGAAAAGTTACTTTGCTGCCCGGAATCACCAGCTCGACGGCCCTGTTCGAGCCGGCGAGTGTGTCGTACACCAAAGGTTATGAGGTCACAGGGAACATCCCGTATTGGGGTGGTCTCCCTCAGTTCGGAGACGAAGAGGAAGTCCCGGTACAGGTCACCTATGTGCTCCAGCGGCCTCGGAAGACCGACTTCGGCGACCGGCCGCTGCCGGGTGGCGTGGCGCGACTCTTCGAGCCGGACAGTGGCGGTCGTCTGCAGCTGGTAGGCGAAGCGGCGATGGACCATACCCCGGATGGCGAGGATCCCCGGCTCGGCGCGGGTGAGGCGTTCGACCTCAAGGCCAAACGGGTGCAGACCAATTACACCACGAAGCGGGACAGCACCGGCGGGTCCTGGCGCACCGTCGCAACCGCCGACTATCGGGTGACCGTCACCAACGCGGCGGATAAGCCTGCTTCGGTGGACGTGATCGAGGTTCGCGGGAGCGAGTGGTCTGTGGTGTCCAGCAGCGTCAAGCCGGAGAAACTCTCCTCCACCCGTACCCGCTTCCGGATCCAGGTACCGGCCGCGGGAAAAGCCACTCTGACTTACCGGGTTCGGGTGATCTGGTGACGGAAACCGTCCTCGCGCACGTGTCGGACCTGCACTTCGGCGTGCACGCGGATCTGAATCAGCTCGAGCGGCTCCCGGCGTATCTCACGGAGCTCGCTCCATCGGCCATCGTCGTTTCGGGGGACCTGACACAGCGAGCCCGCCATGGTGAATTCATGGCGGCTCACCTGTTTCTTCAGGAATTGAAGCCGATTGCCCCGCTGCTGGTGATGCCGGGCAATCATGACGTGCAATGGTGGGCGAGCCCGTTCGGGATCTTCGGGCAGCACACCAAGTACGCCAAGTACCGGCACTATTTTGGAGAAGACCTCACTCCGGCATTGAAGGTTCCGGGTGCAGTGATTGCCGCACTGCTGAGCAGCCACGGAATTGCTTTCGGCTCGCTTACCTGGAACCCCAACGACATGACCACGATCGGCCACCTGCCCGAGAGCGAAGTGAATCGGGTGCGGAAGCTCTATGCCGAGGCGCCGGCCGATGCGATTCGAGTCGCCGTGGTGCACCACAACGTCGTGGGTGGGAAGATCTCTGGCCGGATGGGGCTCGCACGCTGGCGAACCGCCCAAGAGCGCC
>DATIOP010000320.1:0-19019 GCA_035472975.1 Gemmatimonadales bacterium | reverse complement strand
TGATGAATTACGGCGACGGACCCAGACTTTTGCTATTGAGGTGATTCGGCTTTGCAGGGTGCTTCCGCCGACCACAGAAGGCAGGACGGTTGCGGGTCAGCTGATACGGTGCTCGGCATCAGTGGCAGCCAACTACCGTGCGGTCTGTCGGGCCCGATCTCACAAAGAATTCATCGCGAAGGTTGGGGTAGTGCTGGAAGAAGCAGATGAAGCCCAATTCTGGCTCGAATTGCTCGTGAAACTGGAGCTACTGGCTCCTGACAAGGCAAGGTCCACGCTAGACGAGGCGACTGAGTTGGCCGCCATCTTCACCGCCAGCCGACGGACGGCGCAGCGCCGGCATGCATCGTCGCAATCCCGCTAAGAAGGACCGACCAATTACCAATTACCAATTACCAATTTTCAATTGCCTTCGATGATATCGTGCGGCGTCATACAGCCGGCCACTGCTGCGTCACGCAATGAAATGACCCCAGCCCCCAGATCAGGTCGCGGGAATCGAGCAGGGTGACCCGGCGGGTCGGGAAGCAGCGCTGCAGGGTTTGGCGCGCAATCTCGTCGGTTGTCGGGTCGTAGGCCGGCAGGAGAACGACGCCGTTCGCGATGTAGAAGTTGGCGTAGCTCGCCGGGAGCCGTTGTCCGTCGTAGTATGCGGCCGGCGGCATCGGCAGGGTGACGATCCGGAAGGGATTGCCTTCCTGGTCCCGCATGTCGCGGAGACGATCGAGGTTCTCCTTGAGCGGCCTGTAGTTGTCGTCGCTCGAATCCATTTCCACCGCGGTAACGATCGTGGAGGGATCGGTGAACCGGGACAGGTCGTCCACGTGGCCGTCGGTGTCGTCGCCCGCGATCCCGTCGCCCAGCCAGAGGATGTGGCGGACGCCCAGGTAGTCCATCAGGGAACGCTCGATTTCCTCTCGGGTGAGCGAGGGATTGCGGTTGGGATTGAGCAGGCAGGATTCGGTGGTCAGCAGGGTCCCCGCTCCGTTCACATCCAGGCTGCCTCCCTCCATCACGATGCCCGGGTGGTAGACCGGAATCCCAAACTCCTCGGCGATTCTCGTGGGGATCACGTCGTCATCTTCGAACGGCGGATATTTCCCGCCCCACGCGTTGTACCCCCAGTCCACAATGGCTTCCTCGCGCCGCCCACCCACGTTGCGCTGGATGAAACAGGGGCCGTGGTCGCGGCACCAGGCGTCGTTGGTGGGGTTGTGGTGGAAGACAACGGCTCGGCCGATCACCGAAGGGTCCACGTCATGGGCAATCAGGAGGTCTCGGACGGTTTCTTCCATCTCCTGGCCGGTGACATTGATGTGCACCTCTTCGTGCGGCGAGAGAAGGCGCACCAACTCGGCGAAGACATGAGGCACGGGCTCGAACTTCCCGGGCCACGAGGACTCACGGTGGGGCCAGCTCAGCCAGGTGGCGCGATGCGGGGCCCACTCGGGGGGCATGGTGTAGCCGAGAGCACGTGGGGTCATTGGAAATTGAAAATTTCAAATTGAAAATTGAAAAGCGCGCAGGGAGGCATTTGTCGATCAAACAACTAGGCCGGAGTGTCCACCAATTAGCAATTTGCAATTGTCAATTTGAAATTTCTCACCCCTCATCCAAATACCGACTCGTCATCCCCCCGTACGCATCCACTCTCCGATCCCTGAGAAACGGCCAGTGGGTGCGCGCGACATCAACCCTGCCGGTGTCCACTTCGACCACGAGCGTCTCCTCCCCGGTGCCCGCCTTCGCGATGATCTCGCCGTTGGGCGCCGCGACGAAGCTGCCGCCCCAGAACTCGATCCCCTGGTTGGGGCCCGGCTCAACACCGACCCGGTTAACAGCCACCACGTAGACGCCGTTGGCGATCGCATGGCTTCGCTGGATCGTCTCCCACGAAGCCTGCTGCGCCGCGCCGTATTCCGCCTTTTCGGGAATGAGCCAGCCGATCGCAGTGGGATAGAAGAGGATCTGCGCCCCGGTCAGCGCGGTGAGCCTGGCGGCCTCGGGGTACCACTGGTCCCAGCAAATGAGCACCCCGGCCTTCGCGTGCTGGGTGTCCCAGGAGCGGAAACCGAGATCGCCCGGGGTGAAGTAGAACTTCTCGTAATAGTTGGGGTCGTCCGGAATGTGCATCTTCCGGTATTTGCCGAGGTATTTCCCGTCGGCATCGAGAATCGCGGTGGTGTTGTGATAGAGACCTTCGGCGCGCTTCTCGAACAGCGATGCAATGATGACGACACCAAGCTCCTTGGCCAGGGCGCCGAGCGAGGTGGTACTCGGCCCGGGAATCGGCTCGGCGAGCTGGAAGAAGCGGTGGTCTTCGATCTGGCAGAAGTACCGGCTCAGGAACAGTTCGGGGAGACAGATGACCTTGGCGCCCTTGGCCGCGGCCTCCCTGACCCCGGCGACCGCGCGGCGCATGTTGTCGGACTGGTCGTCCGACATGGCCATCTGCACCAGGCCCAGGACCACCTTGGCGGGAAGCGGATTCGTCATGGGGCGGGAATGTAAATCACTATGGCGCAAGCGGTAAGCGTCTGGTTCCGGAATGAACTGCGAGGTAGCCCGCTGCGTTTGTCCTGGCGCTGAATCTTGCACCCGAAACCGCCGTAGATCAGGCAGTATTCAGTTTGCAGTCCGTGCTGTAGATTCCCCGGCCCAATTCACCGTCTCAATCCTCTGTATCCCTGGAGCCCGCATGTTGCTCAGTCTACTGCTTGCGTTGCAGCAGCAACCCGCCCAGGCGCCGGTCCCCTCGCCGGTCGCTCACGTCGAGGTTACCCCGCCTGCCGCCGAAGTCGAAGTAGGGCAGACGATCCAGCTCAGCGCCAAGGCGCTTGATTCCGCCGGCAGCGTGGTTCCAAGCGCGACGCTGCAGTACTTCATCAATGGCGATGAGGGCACGGTGGATTCGACCGGCCTGGTGACGGCGGGATACCGTGGCCAGATGCGGGTGGCGGTGGTGGCATCGGTGAAGGGCGCCAAGCCCGCCTTCGGTGAGGCGATCATCAAAGTGAAGCCCCTTGCCGCTTCGAAGATCGAGGTCACGCCCGCGTCGAGCCACCTGATGGTGGGATCGCGGCTCACCCTCACCGGCGTCGCCTACAGCAAGCAGGGAGACCAGCGCGACGACGCGGTCACCTTCACTTCCAGCAATTCCAAGGTCGTCACGGTGAGCCCGGACGGACGGCTCTCGGCGCTGGCACCGGGGAAGGCTACGATCACCGCCAAGGCGGGTTCCGCGACTCATCCGTTCGATATCCAGGTATCGGCCAATCGGGTGGCGCGACTTAGCATTGATCCCGCTACCTCGAACGCGCGGACCGGAGACGTCATTCGCTTCAAGGCGACCGGAAAGGATGCGGCGGGGAAGGCGGTTGAAGGCGTCGTGGTGCGCTGGGCGGTAGCGGAGACTCCGGGCGTCGCCCAGATCGATGGAGACGGCGCGTTCGTGGCCGAGACGCCCGGCACCTATACCGTCACCGCGACGCTCGGCAGTCAAAACACCGAGGCCGTGGTTCAGGTGACTCAGCGTGAAGTGCGCCGGGGTCTCGAGGTTCAGGGCCGGGTTCCCCTGGCATTCCGGGGCGCCGAAGCGTGGGTGCATCCGAATGGACAATGCGTCTACATGTCCACCATCGCGGACCGGGTGTATGCCATCAACGTGAGCGATCCCAAGAAGCCGGCCATCGTGGATTCCATGATGACCAACTCCCGGATCGTGAACGACGTGATGACGACCGAGGATGGGAAGTACGGCGTGTTCTCCCGGGAGGGCGCATCGGACCGGAAGAACGGCATCGTGGTCTTCGATGCCAGCGACGCGTGTCATCCCAAGCCGATCTCGGAGTACACGTCCACCGTCTCGGGCGGAGTGCACTCGAGCTACGTGTATCAGGGCCACGTTTACCTGACCGACGACGCGACCGGCTCGATGCGGGTCATCGATATCCGGGATCCCAAGACGCCGAAGGAAGTGGCTCGCTGGCAGACCGAGCAGACCGAGGCCGGCCGCTATCTGCACGACATCATGGTGGTGGATGGTCTGGCCTATCTCGCGTACTGGAACGATGGCCTGGTCATTCTCGACGTGGGGAATGGCATGAAGGGCGGCAGTCCCGAGGCTCCGAAGCTGGTCTCCCAGTTCAAGTACGATCTCAGCTCGCTCTACGCCCGGGTCGAAGGGATCTGGGGACTCTCCGCGCGCGGTACCCACACCGCGTGGAAGGCCGGCAAGTACGTGTTCGTGGGAGACGAGGTCTACGCGGCGAAGGACGCGAAGGGCCTGCAGGACGGGAACGACCTCACCTTCGGCCGGCTCCACGTGATCGACGTCTCCAACATCGAGCACCCGAAGGAAGTGGCCTGGTACGAACCGACCGACGGAGGTGTCCACAACGTCTGGGTCGTGGGCGACACGCTTTACCTCGGCAACTATCAGGGCGGGGCGCGGGTGCTGGATATCTCCGGCGAGTTGAAGGGCGACCTGATGCGCCAGGGCCGGGAGATCAGCTGGATACTTACTGCGGATTCCCTGGGTTTCCGGCCCCGTTCGACCTTCGCCTGGGGCGCGGTGGTGAATAACGGCAACATCTACGTGCCGGACATCAACACCGGACTCTGGATTCTGAAGGTGGAGCCGAAGCAAGAGACGCTGACGCCGTAGTTGGTCGTCGAGAGTCGTAGGTCTTGGGTCTTGGGTCATGAGTCTCGGGTGTCAGAGGCTCGCGACTCAAGACCCAAGACTTTTGACTCTCGACTATCGACTATCGCCTTCCATCGCCGGCAGCAACTCCAGCATTGCACCTCCCACCTCAGCGGGCCACCGGAACGTGACCGACCGGCCCTGCACCGTTTCTTCCAGTCCTTTCTCCGATTTCGCCACCGTCGTGATGTCGTAGCTCCAGGTGTCCGCGGCCGGGCTCGCGGTGATTTCGAGCGGCCCCCGAAATGACACCTCCACGGCGAACACGCCTTCGGGTGCGAGGGCGGCCGGCGACCAACGGTAGCTCGCCGTGAGCCTGCCGTCCGGAGCAAAGCTGTAGTTCTTCTCGAATGTGGTGATCCCGGTCTCAACCAGTTTGAAGCTCAGCGTCAGTTGATCCGCCGAGGATTCGATGGTGTAGGGAAGGGGACCGTCACCCGGTACATCCAAGCTGTCGAAGTCGCCTCGCTCATAACTCTTCTGATCCAGCGCCGACGGGAGTTCCCGCTCCTGCAGCAACACCCGCGGAAGCGCGTCAATCGGCGGCAGCTCATTCAGCCGGATGCGGCTCTCCAGATCGTGAATGCTCGGCGTCCCTTTTTCGTCGCCCCCACCGTGGTTTTCTGGCTTTGCGACCACCAGGTGGTAGGCTTCCCTCCGCCGAGTCAGCGTGTTCGCGAAGTTGATCCCGGATCCGAAAAGGGTGAACTCCTCGATGCCTCCGCCACGGTCGGGGCTCACGATTGCGCTGAAGTCGGAGCTGTGGACCCAGATCTCCCGATGCCCATCTGCGTCGATATCGAAGACCTCGGCTTCCAGCGGTTCGCGGACACGCAACGCACTCTCCGCGATCGCAAGCTCGCGCCAGATCACATCCCGCAGGTGAGGGAGATACAGCCCGCCGAAGACGCCGTGCCAGTACGCGTCGTTGCACTGAGCCCGTCCAATGGCGACGCGGGCTGCCGACGGATCGCCTCGATCGCGGCAGAGCAGGGAGAGCGCCTGCATCTTCTTGTGCATCCGGTTGGCCTCGACGTACTTGACCAGGAAGTTGAGCCAGTGCGAGCCCCGGACCAGCCCGCTCTCGGGTCCCGACAACCGCTCCTCTCCCAACTCGGTCTCGAGGTTGATGAGCCGCTGCGCCGCGAGCGGCGGCAGCGCCCAACCCTCCATCTCCCGGTAGGAGGCTGTGGGTAGATAGGCGAGCCCAGCGATCGGCACCGCCGGAAGAGTTTCGGCGAAGGTCGAGAGCACTACCTCGCCATTATCAACCAGTGCTGAGATCGTGGTCACGAACTGATCCAGCCATCCCTTCTCGTAGACCCATTCGCGGGTGCCGGGCCAGCCGCCGAACTTCTCCCCGTCGTCCGCCAGCACAGCCATGCGGTGGCCTTCATTCGCCAGCTCTCGGAGATAGGTGGCGGTTTCGGCCGGAGGCCGGAAAGGGATGAGGTAGCGGAGCCGCTCGTCAATCGGGAACAGGGCGATTCGCCGGCCGTCGCTCTCGGTCATCCACGGCGCGTGCAATTGGTTTCGCTCGAACCCGGTCACCAGGAAATGGCGGTCGTCCACCAGGGCGTACTGTACTCCGGCGTCGGCCAAGTCGGCCGCGAGCTCCGGTTCCCACACCCGCTCGGTGAGCCAGAGCCCGCGCGCATCGATCCCAAATCGCTTCCTGAGCTTCTCTCGCATCCAGCCGATCTGCTCGATCCGGTCCTGCCGAGGGAGTGAAGCGAGGACCGGCTCGTACATGCCCGCGCACAGCAGTTCCAGCCTGCCGGCATCAACCAAACGGCCGACCATATCGAGATAGGCTTTGCCGTTCGATTCCAGCCACTCCAGCAGGGGGCCGGAGATGTGGAGCACCAGGGGGAAGAACTCCCGCTCGTCCACCTTCTGCAGGAAGGGCAGGTAGACCTCGTCCAGGTGCTGGCTGAAGACGGACCCGAAATTCCCCACCGGCTGATGCAGGTGGAGTCCGAAGATGAAGCGGATGGGTTGGGGCATGGGCGAAAGGTAGAGGGTCGTTGGTCGTGGGTCATGGGTCGTGGGTCGTGGGTCGTGAGTCTTGAGTCAGCGTCGTGGGTCTATTCCCTCTGGGGGATGCCTGAAGCTGAGATGCCGAGTAGATTCTCCACCCCCCAGCGGCATCGCTAGAGACGTTGACTCAGGACCCAAGACTCGAAGACCCAAGACCCTCTTGAACCACGAAATCCACACCTGGCATTCTCCCGTGCTGGGCCGCGAGATGACCCTGCAGGTGATCGGCCACGCCGGCGCCCGGGTGCTGGCGTTTCCGACCAGCATGGGGACCCACTCGGAGTGGCCGGACCGGCGGATGCACCAGGTACTGCAGGACCATATCGACCAGGGCTGGATTCAGCTCTTCTGCCTTGACCAGCCACATCACGAGAACTGGGGCAACGAGGCGGTTCATGCCGGGCATCGCGCCTGGGTCCACCTGCAGTACTACAGCTATGTTCGGGACGAGGTGCTCCCTTTTACGGCGAGCAAGAACAACAACGCCTTCGTCATCACAACTGGTGCCAGCCTGGGCGCGACCCATGCCGCCGCCTTCGGCCTGCGCTATCCGGAGTCGGTGAATCGGATCATTGGCATGAGCGGGCTCTACGATCTCAAGCGCCTCATCGGCGGATACAGCGACGCCAATCTGTATCGCTGCAATCCCATGGATTTCATGCGGCACGAGCATGATCCTCACCGGCTCGATGCCTTCCGCCGGCAGGACATCATCTTCGCCATCGGAGAAGGCGACCCGGTATGCGACAACAACCGGGAGTTCTCCGCGCTCTTGTGGGGCAAAGGCATCGGGAACGCCCTGCGTATCTGGGACGGCCACGCCCACGACTGGCCCCATTGGGAGGACATGGTGAGGACGTACATTGGGGGTCACGATTAGGCGCCCAAACACACACCAAACTGAGCAAATGAGCAAACGCATTGGTCTCTTCGTAGGTCGGGAATGGTCGTTCCCGCCGGCATTCATGGAAGCGGTGAGTCAGCGGAACGCGGGCGTGGTCGCCGAGTATGTCTCCACCGGCGCCCTCAGCATGACCGATCCGGTTCCCTATGATGTGTTGATCGACCGCATCTCCCACGAGGTGCCGTTCTACCGGAGCTATCTGAAGCACGCTGTGCTGCAGGGCATCCCGGTCATCAACAACCCCTTCATGTGGACCGCGGACGACAAGTTCTTCGGCGCGTCGCTCATCACGAAGCTCGGCCTGGCCAGTCCGAAGACGATGCTCCTGCCTAACAAGGACTACATCCCCGGTATCAAGCACGACGAGAGCCTGCGCAACCTCCAGTTCCCTCTCGATTGGGAGGGTATCGTACGTCAGATCGGGATGCCCTGCATCCTCAAGGATGCGCACGGCGGCGGCTGGAAGGAGGTCCACGTCTGCCGTTCGCTGGAGGAGCTGATCGCCCGGTACGATCAGTCCGGCCTGCTCACGATGATCGTCCAGGAATTCATCAACTGGGAAGAGTTCGTGCGCTGCCTCTGCATCGGCCAGGAAGACATCCTCCCGATCAAGTACGATCCCAGGGAACGGCGTTACATCCCGGGGGACGACTTCCTGACGCCGCAGCTGCGTACCCGGGTGATCAACGACGCCCTCACGATCTGTCGCGCCCTGGGCTACGACATGAATTCGATCGAATTCGCCATTCGGGACGGGGTGCCGTATGCGATCGACTTCATGAATCCGGCCCCGGACATGGACATCAACTCCCTCACGCCGGCCTATTTCGACTGGGTGGTTCAGCACATGGCCGACCTGGCGATCGCGCTGGCCAAGAAGCCGAAGCGGCAGGTGAAGGATTTGAAATGGGATAAGATGTTTGTGAAAGGGAGGAAATAAGACAGTACCGAGTACCTGGTACCGAGTACCTAGTGCAGCGTGCCGACGTTCGGTCATCGCCCGACTGCTTCGGTTTTCTGATGCTGTTCTAGGTACTAGGAACTAGGTACTCGGTACTGATTTGAGAGAATATGAACCCCGCCATCGACTTCTATCACAGCCTTCTGACGCCCGACATCGCGGAAGCCTCCCATGTGATGCTGGAGGAACAGCTGCGGGCGCGGGGACTGATCTTTGGCGAGCGGGCCCTGGCCACTGTATTGCGCCCCAGGCTCATGTCGCCGGAGCAGCTGGGCCTGCTCGAACGAAGGGTTGCCGCGATCACCCGAGCCTTCCGCAAGGCCGGTGAGGCGGCGGTGCGAGACACCGCTCTGCGAGCGCAATTCCGGCTGGCCGACTGGGAAGAAGAGCTGATGCGGGATGACCCGGGCTTCCGGGCCGCGAGCCCTTCCTCCCGGCTCGATGGATTCCTGATGGAAGACGCCGGTACCTTTGCCCTCACCGAGTACAACGCCGAGACTCCGGCGGGGGCGGCGTACAACGACGCGCTCACGGATGCGTTCGCCGATTTGCCGGTGATGCGGGCATTCGCCCGGCACTATGTCGTCAGACCATTGCCCGCTCGGCACCACGTTGGGCACGCACTGCTCGAGGCCTGGCACCAGTTCTCGGGACGCCATGCACTCCCGCGCGTCGCCATCGTGGACTGGGATGACGTCCCCACCCGCACCGAGTTCGTGCTCTTCCAGGAGTATTTCCGTGGGCTGGGGATGAGCTGCGAGATCACGACGCCGCAGGCGCTGGAGTATCGCAGGAGCCAGTTGGCGGGTCCCGCGGGCCCTATCGACGTGGTCTACAAGCGCGTGCTGATTCATGAGCTGGTGGAGCGGTGTGGCCTCCAGCACCCGTTGATTCGTGCGGTGCGGGAACGGGCGGTGTGCATGGTGAATCCCTTCCGCTGCAAGCTCCTGCACAAGAAGGCGAGCCTCGCGGTACTGAGCGACGAGCGGAACGCGGGGCTCTTCGATGCGGCGGACCAGGCGGCGATCACGGCCCAGGTGCCGTGGACTCGCGTGGTCGAGGAGCGAACCACGGTCCATAACGGCTCGAAAGTCGACCTGCTGCCGTTCATCGAGGCCAATCAGGCCCGGCTCGTGCTCAAGCCCAACGACGACTACGGTGGGGCTGGCATCGTGCTGGGCTGGACCGTGAACGCCGAGGAATGGCGTCAGGGGATAGCGCGGGCCTTGAGCGAGCCGTACATCGTACAGCAGCGGGTCCCGATTCCGAGCGAGCCCTATCCCAGCCTGGTAGATGGCTCGGTCCATATTCTCGATCGGATGCTGGATACGGCCCCGTTTGTGGTACACGGCGAATACATGGAAGGTCTGCTGACCCGTCTCTCTACCGCGGCCCTGCTCAACGTGACAGCGGGCGGCGGATCGACGGTTCCAACATTCGTAATCGAGAAGCGGTAGGGGTCTTGAGTCGTGGGTCGTGAGTCTCGTGACCTACACGTCATGTTACCAGAGAAGCCCACTACCCAAGACCCACGACCCACGACCCAAGACCACCGACCATGAAAGATCCCACCCTCACCATCGGCATCGAAGAGGAATACCAGATCATCGATCCCGAGACCCGGGAGCTTCGGTCGTACATCACCGAGATCCTGAACGAAGACTCGATGGTGCTGGGGGAGGTCAAACCGGAGCTGCACCAGTCGATGGTCGAGGTCGGGACCAAGGTCTGTCGCACACCCGCGGAGGTGCGCGAAGAGCTGGTCCGGCTCCGCAGACTGGTGATGGGCCTCGCGTCCAAGCAGGGATTGGTGGTCGCCGCGGCTGGAAGTCACCCATTCTCCTCCTGGTTGCACCAGAAGATCACTCCGCTCGACCGCTACATCGGGGTGAAGGAAGATCTCCAGGATCTGGCGCAGCGCCTGCTGATCTTCGGCACTCACGTGCACATCGGGATCGATGACAAGGAATTCCTGATCGACGCGATGAACGTGTCGCGCTATCTCCTGCCGCACGTGCTGGCGCTCTCCACCAGCTCGCCCTTCTGGATGGGCCGGATGACGGGGCTCAAGTCGTACCGGAGTATCGTGTTTCGGGACTTTCCCCGGACCGGCATTCCGCGGACCCTCTCTTCCTGGGCCGAGTTCGAGAGCTTGGTCAACACGATGGTGGGCACCAATTGCATTCCCAATGCTTCGAAGATCTGGTGGGACGTTCGTCCCAGCTGGAGCTATCCGACGCTGGAATTCCGGGTCTGTGATGTGTGCACCAGGGTGGACGAGGCGGTGTGCATCGGCGCCATCTTCCAGGCTATCATCGCGAAGCTGTGGAAACTGCGGCGGGACAATCTCACCTTCCGGCTCTATCCCCAGGCCCTGATCGACGAGAACAAGTGGCGGGCGATCCGGTACGGGCTGGACGGAAAGCTGATCGACTTCGGAAAACGTCAGGAGTTACCGGCCCGTGAGCTGATCAAGGAGATGATCGAGTGGTTCGTCGATGATGTGCTGGACGACCTGGGGAGCCGTAAGGAGGTGGAGTACGCCTTCCGGATCCTTGGTGAAGGCACCAGCGCCGACCGCCAGATTGCGACGTTCCAGAAGACGGGAGACCTGAAGGCTGTCGTGGACCAGCTGGTGCGGGAGACCGCAGAGGGGGTCGTGCCTTCGGAAACACCGGTGAAGTGACGAGGGAGAAGGACTGGGGACTGAGGCGAGGAAAATGCGCCCAAATGGCCTGAAATTTGATTAAATTTCCTTCACTCGTTCGTCAGTCCCCAGTCCTCTAACTCGACACTGAATGAAGTCTCCCCGACCGGTCATCGGCATCCCCACCCAGACGTTGCACGCCATGGACGGAATCCCCGAGGCGTTGCCGCGGTCCTGGGTCATGAATCAGCGGTATTTCTCCGCGGTCACGAGCGTCGGAGGCGTCCCCTGGATGATTCCGCTACTTGAGGGGGACGTGGAGACGCTGCGGGAGATCTACGACCGGCTGGACGGGTTGCTGCTTCCGGGCGGCGTGGACATGGATCCGGGTGCTTACGGAGAGTCGGCCAGCCCGGGGCTGGGACGGACCGATCCCGCGCGAGACCACGTCGAGTTGCAGCTTACCCGGTGGGCCATCGAGGACCACAAGCCTATTCTGGGCCTCTGTAGGGGGCTTCAGGTCATCAATGTCGCCCGGGGTGGTACCCTGTATCAGGATATTCAGGCCGAGCTGCCTGGGGCGATCAAGCACGACTACTTCCCGACCCAGGGATTCCAGCGGGATTTCCTCGCGCACGATATCGCCGTGGCACGCGGGTCTCGACTACTCTCGGCTCTGGAACGCCCCCGGATGAAGGTGAACAGCATGCACCACCAGGGGCTCAAGACGATCGGGGAAGGGCTGACTCCGTCGGCCACCGCACCCGATGGCCTGATCGAGGCGGTAGAAGGTCCCTCAGATCACTTCCTGATTGGGGTGCAGTGGCATCCGGAGATCTTTGAGGAGCAAGATCCTGGCACTCGCCACCTGTTCCGCGCCTTCATCGCTGCCGCAGGTGGGTGACGTCGAAGCCAAGTTTTACGGCGAGATCCAGCATGGCGGGATCTCGCTGCTCGCCTGAAGACCAGATCCGATAAAAAACGGTTTGTACATCGAACGGCACCGCCTGCCCAAGGTGTGCCAGCAGCGCGGCCAGGTCGGCTACGTGGGTGCAGGCAGCCGCCGAGCGATCGGTCTCGAGGGCCTGCGCTCCATTGAGCAGAGCGCGCCGGACTACGGACTTGGTCTCCTCTCCGGTGGAAATCGCGGCCAGATCGCCGCTCGACAGCAGGCGTGACAGGGCACCGCGGCGCAAGGTATCGGCGACTGTGAGGCGGGAGCGCTCAGGCAGCTGATCGACTCTCACCCGAAGCGGTGGTCTCTCTTCGATCGTAACCGCAACGGCCATGTCGAGACCGTCCCGCTCGATCGTCACCCTGCAGGGCACACCTCGACCCGTTCGTTTGTGGCGGAGCACCTTCGAGTCGCGATGGGCTTCGAGGGTATAGGCCGGGTCGTCCGCGGGATCGGGTACGAGGGACTGAACGGCAGCGAGCCCTGCTGCGATTCGGGCATCGGGTGGGAGCTTGGGACGTGCCTTCCGGCGGTAGATATCCGCGCCGGTGCCCATCACGGGGTCTCGGCTTCTCGCGGGGGCGAGACGCTCGATCAATCCGCTTTCGAGGCGGGTCTGTTCCTCTCCCGCGAGCGCCGCCGCCCAGGCCGCGTAGCGGAGGACCTGCAGGGTCTCGATCCCGCCGATGTCGTCGAAGAACCAGGCGCAAGACGTCAGCGAGCGAAGGGCGCCACGCTCCAGTTCGAGCAATTCCGCCGCTCGGACCACGGATCCGGGGTCGTCGGGCTTGAGCGCATGAGAGAGGACGTAGGCCCGGATCACCTCCGGACTCGCACCCACCACGGCGCCGTAGCCTTCCCGTGCGGCGATGGCGTCTCTCAGGTGGAGCGGCGCCTCCTTGTCGTGGATCTCGTGCAGCTGGCTCGTCAGCCAGGCCAATCCTTCGCGGAGCGGCGCACGCCAGGCTTGTTGCGGCGGCAGCTCGATCGCCATGCGGCAGCCGCAGTCGGAACGCCACCGCTCCACCCCGTGTGGACAGCTCCAGGAGCTGGGACTCACGAGCTGCACTTCCTCGGTCGCCGGAGATTCCGCCAGGTGTTGAGCAAAGTTGCCCAGGCTGATCCCCGGGCTTTCCTGTAACCGGTCGAGGACGAGCGCCAGCGCCATTTCTCCGAACACGTGGTGATGGCCGTAGGTCTCGCCGTCGGTGGCGACCGAAACCAACTCCCGCTTAGGCGACTCTTTCGCAGCCGCCAGCGTTCTACGCACCCACTGGTCAGCGTCACGCACCAGCGGCCCGAAAGCGACATCGTGCGACATCGGGCCGTCGTACACGAAGAGCGCGATGGTTTCCCCGCCGGGGCAGCGGTAGAGACCCGGGGCGCCCGAAGCCGGAGCGCCGGTTACCTGGTGGGGTGCCAGTATCGTGAAGCGAATCCCCTCGCCCGCGAGAACCTCGAGCGTCTCCTCATCCACCGCCGTTTCCGGCAACCACATCCCCTCCGGTTCCCGGCCAAACCGGCGGCGGAAATCGGCGATGCCCCAGCGCACTTCGGTCACCTTCTCCCGCCTGGTACTGAGCGGGAGAATTGCGTGGTGATAGGGCATCGCGACGGCATTGCCGTGACCCAGCCGTGCGACACTGTGACGATCGGCCGCCAGCAGTGCGGCATACGTCGCTGGCGCCTGCCCTTCCATCCACTCGAGAAGGGTGGGGCCGAAGTTGAAGCTGATCTGTTGGAGGGTGTTGACGATGCTGAGGATCCGGCCTTGGTGCCCGGGGATTCGGGCCGCGGCCACGGCGCGGTAGCACTCCTGCTCTATGCGCTCATTCCAGTCGTGGAAGGGAGCGGCTGAAGGTTCGGTCTCGACTTGTTCGATCCACGGATCTTCGCGCGGCGGTTGGTAGAAGTGGCCGTGGATGACAACCCTCACACAATTACCGCCCGGCTGCCTTCCATGGCGGCCCGTACCGCGGGGAGGATCACGGGGAACACATGGTCCCGCTGCCAGAGTTTCTCCGCACGCGACCTGGCAGCAGCCTGGTCTCCTGCATCAGGCTGCAATGCCGCGATCAACGACTCGGCGTCGGCGCAATGCTCGGTGAATCGTTTGACAGCGTAGTCGGCCACCTGGCCGGTCGTGATGATGAATTGCCAGTCGGATGACTGGGCAAGCAGCAGCTCTCGCGCAGCCTGCGCGAGAACCAGCTCCTGGTCCCCGCGCTCGAGTGCCGCGGGCGCTACGTCCCAGAAGCTCTCTTCCAGCTCCCACAGCTTGCGCCAGGTCCATTCGGTGCCGCCGTTGAGCCACATCGAGAAGTCGCCGTTGGCGCCCCACGAGCCGGTCGAGAGGTGGATCCCGCGACGCGGAGGCCGCGCGGCCAGTGCCGCGGAAGCGGTGTAGGGGCGGATCGCCTTGGTTCCACCCAGCCGATGGTAGACTGCCGCGAGGAAATCCACTCCCTCGAACCACCAGTGGCCGAACAGCTCGGTATCGAAGGGGACCGCAATCAACCCACCGGACTGGACTTCCTTCTCGGTGGCGGCCCGCTCGAGCAGGCTCACGAAGTGTCCCGCGTGGCCGTCTGCGTGGGCCAATGCCTGAGCGGGATCGTATGGCAGCTTGGCGCCGAGGTCCGAGCCGGCAGCGCTCACCCGCCAGTACTTGAGTCCACCGGGCCAGCGGATCTTGTGGAACTCGAGGTACCACTGGTCGCCCGGATACCCCTCCTGCCGGCTCCAGACCTGGCGCGAGGTCAGCGGATCGCGAATCAGTGTCGCGACCTCACGCACGCTCCGGTTCGAGGTCACTCGATACGCACGATAGGGCGACTGCTTGCCTTTCCCTTCCGCAATGCCGGTCTCCTCGAGCTCTTCCGCACCATAGAGTTTGAAGACCTGTCCCGCGCCGGCCATGTGCGCGTCGGTGAAGAAATACCGGAACCCCGCATCGGCCACGTGTTCCTCGATGCCGCGTCGAGGCCCGGTGGCGGGCGCGCCCGGCAACGGCGCCCAGGGGCCTCGCCCGCGATAGGCGCACTCCGGAAGCCACAATCCGGAGGGCTCCTTCCCGAAGAGCCTTCGGTGTTCGGCCCGACCCAGCCCAAGCTGGAGCCGGATGCTCTCGTCGCGAGAAAGCAGGGGGAGGAAGCCGTGGGTGGCGGCGCAACTCATGATCTCGAGCCTGCCCTCCCGTTCGAGCGCGCGCAGCGCGCTGATCAGGTCACCACCATGTGCACGGAACCGCGCGCGAAGCCGGGTGAGTCGCTCCCGCCAGAAATCGGCGAGAGGAATCAGGTGCTGGTCGCCGGTCGAAGTGAGCGAAGCTGCCGCCTCCTCACAGCTCGCGAGGCGTTGGGCGAAGTAGGCCTCGAGCTCCTCCACGAAAACGGGACTCGCCAGCTGGTTGGCCAGGATGGGAGTGATGCCCAGGGTGACCGGCGCCGGAACCCCCTCATGGCGCAGCTTCTCCAGCGCTTCGAGCAGCGGCAGGTAGGTGTCGATCGCCGCCTCGCAGATCCAGTCGCTCCCGTGCGGCCATCTCCCGTGATTCAGGACGTAAGGGAGATGGCTGTGGAGTCCCAGTACGAAATCGACAGCGGGGCGGGGCATCAGGCGTGACGCAGGGCTTCGAGGGCGCGGCGGTAGACCTGCAGATACTTCTCGGCGGAACGGGGCCAGCCGAAATCGCGCGACATGGCCTGTTTCATCATCCACTCCCAAGCTGGGGGGTCGTAGTAACGGTCCATCACATGCCGTGCGACCCGCAGCAGATCTTCGGAACTGTACTCGTCGAACAGGAAGCCGGTGGTTCCGTCCTCGATGGTGTCGGCAAGGCCGCCGACGCGACGGCCGATCGGCACCGCGCCATAGCGCTCCGCCCGGAGCTGGGCCAGGCCGCACGGTTCATACAGCGAGGGCATGAGGTAGACGTCGGCACCAGCCATCAGCCGATGCTCCAGCCGCTCCGAGAAGCCGAGGTGCACGGCGATCCGCCCGGGCCAGCGCGCCTCGTACATCTTGAGCATCGCCTCGTACTTCGGCTCTCCAGTGCCGAGGAAGATGAACTGCGCCTCCAGCATGAAGAGGGTGTAGTCTCCCACGATCAGCTCGAGACCCTTCTGGTGGGTGAGCCGTGCCGTCATGGCGAAAACCGGAATCCGGCGCTTCTGCGGCAGGCCCACACTCCGCTGCAGCGCCGCTTTGCAGCGCGCCTTGCCGGAGAGATCGTGCACCGAGTAATGCGAGGTGATGTGCTGGTCGGTGGCGGGATTCCACTCGTCCATGTCGATCCCGTTGACGATGCCGGTGAAGCGGTCTCCCAGAGAGAGAAACACATCGTGGAGACCGAACCCGCCTACCGCGGTGCGCAGCTCGTGCGCGTGAGTCGGGCTCACCGTGGTCACCGCGTCAGTAAAGGCGAGCCCGCCCTTGAGCAGATTCACCTTGTCATGCCACTCCATGACCTTGTAGTTGAACAGCTCCCATGGCAGCCCGATCTCCGGCATGGCCGATGGCGGGAAATGTCCCTGGAAGCCCGCGTTGTGGACCGTCATGACCGTCCGCACGTTCTGGGCGAAGGCCTGGTCCTGGTAATAGGTCCGCAGATACACCGGGGCGAGCGACGCGTGCCAGTCGTGGCAATGCAGGACGCAGGGTGTCCGGGTGATCCGGTGGAGGATCTCCAGAGCCGCGCGGCAGAAGAATGCGTACCGCTGGAGATTATCGGCGTAGTCACCGCCGGACTCTCCGTAGAGGCCGTTCCGGTCGAAATAGGGGTGCTCGATGCAGTAGACCCGCGGCTCGCCTGGGCCGGCGGGAATTCGGTAGAGTCGCCCTTCTTCGGTGCGCGGACCGACCTGTACGGTGAAGGGCCCACCCATCCGCTCGAGTCCGGTCGCCGCGCTTCGCACCGAGCGGTTGAGGGGAATCACCGCGGCGACCGGAATGCCCGAGCGCGCCTGGTTGGTGGCCAGGCCCGCTACTGCCTCCGCGAGCCCACCGGTCCGGGCCAGCCAGCCGTATTCGGCGGCGACATGCACGACGCCTACCGGCGAGCCGTCGGGGGCCAGCAGGGTCGAGATTGGCTGGGAAGGCCGGTCCATCCGAGTTACACCGGGGGGTTGGGGTCGGAGAGGTCTCCCGACGCCGCGGGTACGTAGTACTGGTTCACGTATTCCTGCACCATCCGACGGGCGTCGAACTTCTCGCCGGCGATACGGAGGGCGTGTTTCATCTTCTGGAGCCATTCGACCGGCAGGCCACGTGCATCCCGCTTGTAGTAGAGCGGGATGACCTGCTCCTCCAACAGGGTGTAAAGGTGTCCGGCATCAACTGCATCCTGCTCCCCAGATTCCGATGGCGGCAGGGCCCAGCCGTTCACTCCCATATAGCCCTCGTACCACTATCCGTCGAGTGTGCTCAGCTGAGGGACTGAGTTCAGCGCGGCCTTCATGCCGCTGGTGCCGCAAGCCTCGAGCGGCGCCCGCGGAACATTGAGCCAGAGGTCGACACCCTGCACCAAGCGATGGGCCAGGTGCATCTCATAGTCCTCGATGAATGCTACACGCCCCTCGAGACGCGGGTCGCGGGTCATGGTGTAGACCCGCTGCAGGACTTCTTTGCCCGGCGCGTCCTCGGGATGCGCCTTCCCCGCGAAAATCAGCTGGACCGGCCGCCAGGGATTCACCAGCATCTCGTGCAGCCGGTCGAAGTCCTCGAATAGCAGGTAGGCCCGCTTGTAGGTCGCGAAGCGCCGCGCGAACCCGATGGTGAGCGGGTCCGGATTGATCAGGGTGCCCGCTCCTACGACATGGGCCGCCTCTTTCCATCGGTCCGCCCAGCGCCGGCGCGCTTCCTCACGGATATAAGTCAGCAGTCCTCGCTTCATCTCGAGATGCTGGCTCCATAATTCCTGATCATCCAACTCGAGGACCCGGTCCCAGAAACCGGGCTGATCCACCCGGTCGAGCCAGCCATCGCCGAGCTGTTTGTCGAGCAGCCGCTGCATCCGGCTCGCCATCCAGGTGGCAACGTGAACGCCGTTGGTCACATGCCCGATGGGAACGTCCTCAACTGCTTTGCCGGGCCAGAGCGGCTGCCACAGCTCACGCGAGACCTCCCCGTGGCGCTTCGCGACGCCGTTGACCCGCCGGGAGAGGCGAAGCGCGGTGGCCGTCATGTGGAACAGGTCATCCTCGGGCAGCGCGCCGATCGCCATGAATTCCTCGGGACCGATACCCAGCTCGGTCCAGATCGGGCCCGCGCAGGCCTGAACCTCCTCCCGCCCAAAACGGTCGTGACCCGCCGGGACGGGAGTGTGGGTCGTGAAGATGCTCCGGGCCCGCACCTCTCGCACCGCGTCCTTGAGTGGCATTCCCGCGGTGGTGAACTCCCGCAGCCGCTCCACGAGCATGAACGCGGCGTGTCCCTCATTGGCGTGCCACGCGGCCGGATCGAGTCCCACGGCCCGCAGCACCCGCACTCCGCCAACGCCGAGGATCCATTCCTGGCGGAGCCGCATGTCCGGCCCTCCGGCGTAAAGCTTTCCGGAAAGGTCACGGTCGGCAGGGTCGTTCTGTTCCAGGTTTTGTGTCCAGGAGGTAAACCGGTACTCGTCCGACCTTCATCCGCCAGACGCCGATGTGCACCGGCCGCCCGAAGGTCTCCACCACGGTGAGATAGGGGACACCTCCCGGTCCGGCGACCCGCTCGAGCGGCGTCAGGCTCACATCGAAGTGGACATCGCTGTCCTCCTGCCAGCCGTCGAGCCGTAGCTGCTGGTCGAAGTAGCCCTTCGTGTAG
>DATIOP010000319.1:0-11079 GCA_035472975.1 Gemmatimonadales bacterium | reverse complement strand
CTGGGAGGGTTCGCTACCTGGCTCTGGCGAGTCCCACCGGCTTGGCTGCGGAGATCGGGTACAGCCGCCGAGGCGGGGCTCCTCCTGCAGATCGCGGCCTTCTTCGCCTACGCCGGTTCATTCGTTTTTGGCAGCGGCCTCGCTATTGTGCCCTTCCTCCACGGCGGAGTGGTCCTCCAGCACGGCTGGCTCACAGAACGGCAGTTCATCGATGCCGTCGCGGTTGCTTTCATTACGCCCGGCCCAGTGGTGATTACCACCGGATTCATCGGGTACCTCGTGGCCGGGTTTGCCGGCGCCGTGGTTGCCGCCGGGGCGACATTCCTCCCCTGTTTTCTCTTGACCGTTCTTCCCGCGCCCTACTTCCAGAAATACGCCAAGCGACCGGCCCTCGCCGCCTTCGTCGCGGGCATTACAGCGGCGGCGACCGGAGCGATTGCGGGATCGGTCGTGGTGCTGGCTCGCGGCGCTCTGATTGATGTCCCGACGGTGGTAATTGCTCTTGTTGCGTTGGCTACTGCGGTCTGGATCAGAAAAGTCCCCGATCCACTAATCATGCTCGCTGCGGCTTTGGCGGGTCTGCTAATCCGGTAGGCTTAGTTCTCCGGCTCTCCCCCGATTTCGTCTGCTGCGGCGCCCGGCGTGTCCTGATCCGGCTCGTCGTTGACTTCGGAGGGGATGGTTACGCCATTCGCTCCGAGAAGCCGGAAGGCTTGCCACTGCTGGCGCTTCGCGGTCTTGGAACGGGGGCCGTTGTACATCAGGGAGACGAGATACATCCCGTTCTTCTGTCCCAGATATCCAACCAGAGTGGAGACACCGCTCAGCGTACCGGTCTTGGCGTGGACGACGCCCGCGGCAGGTAGCCCGCCCGCGAGCCTTGTCAGCGTGCCTTCGCCATTCGCTGGCAACAGGTATGGGAAGTTCCGCCCCGCCGGGGTCGAGAGGAAGTTGGCCATGTAGTAGATGAACGTGGCCGGTGTGACCCGATCGTCGTGGGACATGCCGCTCCCGTCCACCAGATGTACGCCACCGTCCACGCCGGCCACCTGTTGCACGTGCTCAGTGAGCAGCTCGGGCGCGTGGTCCCGGCCGCCTGCCCACTGGAGCAACAGCTCGGCGCCGATGTTGAGACTCCGGCGATTCACTTCGGATGCGATTGAGTCGAACGTCGCCGAGGTCACTTCGGCAAGAACGTCGGTTGCGTCACCCTCGACCGTAATCGGGTTCGGACTCCGGTCCCATTCGATCCCCGCGTCCTGGAGTGCACGGGCCCACGCTGCGGCCAGAATAGCCTTGGGGTCCGATGCTACAGTGACCAGCCGGCGAACCGAGGCATTGACCCCGATCGAACCGTTGATCAGGTAGCCCCCATCGGCCATGCGCCGGATCGAGAGCCGAGAGCGATAGCCGGCCACGGTGCTTGCGTGAACGTCGACCAGGGCCTCGAGTCCTGCGGGCGACGTCTCGACCAGTACGGCGCGGCGGCCTGATTTAGGCCCCGGCTTCACATGAATCCAGACGACGTTCTCGTGCAGGGTTAACGACCCGACCAGCGGGGCGTAGATACTGCCCCGGTTTGCCGGACGCCACGCAGAGGGATAGAGCGCTTCGGCAGGACCATCCGCGCTCACCACTTCCATCGGGCCCCGGAGACGTCGGATGCCCTGGGCTGCGAGCTGCTCTGCGAGATCGTCGAGTCGGGGGCCACCGCCGGAAGGACTCTCCAGTGTGGGATCGCCATTCAGCTGCAGGGCCCACTTGCCCATCCACTCCCCGGTTCCCTCGTCCACGCGCCCCAGTCCCACGACTCGCGTCGAGCGCCGCGCATCGCCGCCCAGGATGGTCCGGGCAAATCCGGTTGTCAGGAGCTTGACGGTGGAGGCCGGGATCATGGCCTTATCTGGATTGATGCTCCAGAGCAGGTTGCCCTGCTGATCGGCTACCGCGATACCCCAGGTACCGGGTGCGGAACGCGAAGCCTGGCGATACCAGCGGCGAAGCTGAAGCTGAAGACCCTCTGCGATCTCCTGGCCGTGGACCGGAACAACAAACGCCCCGGCGCTAAGTAGCGCGGCGGCGGTTGCGATGCGGCAAATCCCTCGGCCAAGCGGCATCCTGGCGCCTTTAGTATGAGAACTTCTTGTATTTGGCTTGTCTTGCCCTGGGAATGAGGACCAACAAGCGGGGGGAGGTAAAATCGGAGGGAGGACGTCTCCCCGCAACCCCTTGTGATGACTTCGCTTGATGGATCATCCCTGCCGGGGCCTTTCCGGCGTCAAAATGAAGAGCAAGGGGTGTTCCGTTATTGGTCAAACGTTGCAGGTGGGAACGCAAAAAGGAAGGTAGGTTTACCGCCCTTCGCCGTCATCCTCACCCGGCCAGCTATTGCTTCAAAATCAATTTGGCGATGGTCTGAAGCTGCATGTTGCTGGTCCCTTCGTAGATCGTACCGATCTTGGCGTCCCGGTAGTATTTCTCCGCCGGGTATTCCTTGGAATAGCCGTATCCGCCGAACAGCTCCAGGCACTGAGACGTGATTCGGTCTGCGACTTGGGAACTGAAGAGCTTGGCCATCGCCGCTTCCCGCAGGAACGGCTGACCGCTGTCCTTCAGGCGGGCGGTGTTATAGACCAGCAGTCGGGCCGCCTCGAGCTCTGTGGCCATCTGGGCCAGCTGAAACTGCACGCCCTGGAATTCGGCGACCGCCTTTCCGAACTGTTTCCGCTCCTTCACGTACTGGATCGCAGCCTCCAGTGCGCCCTGCGCCACACCAATCATCTGAGCCCCGATTCCAATCCGGCCTTCGTTAAGGGTCTCGATCGCGATCTTGTAGCCCCGGCCCACCGGCCCCAGCACGTTCTCCTTGGGGACCTTGCAGTTCTCGAGGATGAGCTCGGTGGTGCTGGAGGCCCGGATGCCGAGCTTGTTCTCCTTCTTGCCGACGCTGAACCCGGGGAAGTCCCGCTCGACGATGAAACCGGTAATGCCCTTGTATCCCTTGCTGAAGTCTCCATTGGCGAACACCAGGAAGAAGCCTGCCTCTCCTCCGTTGGTGATCCAGAACTTTCGTCCGGTCAGCTCCCAATGGCTTCCCTTATCCTCGGCCTTGGTCTCGAGCGCGAAGGCATCGCTCCCGCTGGCCGGCTCTGACAGGGCGAATGCGCCGAGCAGGTCTGAGGTGAGCCGGGGGAAATAGCGGTTCTTCTGCTCGTCGTTGCCCCAGCGCAGCATCGCGTTGTTGACCAGCGTGTTGTGCACATCCACGTAGATCGCGGCGGACGCATCCACTCGCGCCAGTTCCTCGATGGCGATGGCAGCGAGGAAGATGTTACCCGCGGCCCCTCCCCACTGTTCCGGTATTTCGACACCCATCAAACCCAATTCGAAGAGTTTGGCGATCAGGTCGGGCCGGAAGCTGCCAGCCTCATCCATCTCGGCCACGTGAGGCCGGATCTCGGTTTCCGCGAACTCTCGAACGGTTGAGCGGAAGAGCTGCTCCTCTTCGCTCAACTGGGTCAATGGAGGGGTGGCAACGATCTGGGTCATGGGTCCGGGTAAAGGGCCAAAGGGTTCTGGCGGAGGAAGATATCGTGGCGCGCGAAGCTTACTAGTGGCGGCCAGGCAAAGATCCTGACGAAATCCTTATGCCCCTGGGCCTATCCTCCCTGACGTAAACGCGCCGCCCTGAAACGGGTCGCTGCCTCTCGTGGGAGACTGAGATGCTGGATGTGCTGATGATTCTGTTGGTCATTGCCTTCTTTGCCTTGAGCTGGGGCATCGTCCGGCTCTGCGAGAAGCTGTAGCGGGTTTGATGCCATGAGCCTGCTCAATCTGATCGGACTAATCCTCGCCGTTGGCCTGCTGATCTACCTCCTGGCGGCACTTCTCAAGCCGGAACTGTTCGAATGACCGCCAACGGCTGGTTCCAGCTGGCCTTCTATCTCGTGGTGCTGCTGGCGTTGGCCAAGCCGCTCGGCAGCTTCATGGCGCGGGTCTATCAAGGGGAGCCCACCGTGCTGGGGCGTATCCTGAGCCCGGTCGAGCGTCTCTGCTATCGGGTCATGGGAGTTCGGTCCGACGATGAAATGGATTGGAAGCGCTACTCCTGGAGCTTCCTGTTGTTCAGCCTGCTGGGCACCGTCCTTGTCTACCTGATTCTCCGCACCCAGGGTTTCCTGCCTCTCAATCCCGCACATATGGCCGCGGTACCGGCCACCATCGCCTTCAACACTGCCACTAGCTTCGCGACCAACACCAACTGGCAGGCGTACGGCGGCGAGATGACGATGAGCTACTTCTCGCAGATGACGGCTCTCACCGTGCAGAACTTCGTGTCGGCGGCGGCGGGCATGGCTGTCCTGGTGGCGCTGATTCGAGGATTGTCCCGCCACTCGACTCGGTCGATCGGCAATTTCTGGGTGGATCTGACCCGGAGCACTGTCTACATCCTGCTTCCTCTCTCCGTGGTGCTCGCGCTGGCGCTGGTTTCCCAAGGCGTGGTGCAGACGTTCAGTGCCTACGAGTCTGTGACTCTCTTGCAGCCGTTCGGGCCCGATACGGCCAGGGTCACTCAGCAGACGCTTGCCGTGGGGCCGGTGGCATCGCAGATCGCGATCAAGCAACTGGGCACCAACGGCGGGGGCTTTTTCAATGTCAATTCGGCACATCCGTTCGAGAATCCTACGCCGCTGAGCAATTTCCTCGAGCTTCTCGCCATTCTGATAATTCCGGCTGCCTTGTGCCACACATTCGGCAGCATGGTGAAGGACACCCGACAAGGCTGGGCGGTCCTGGCCGCGATGACGATCGTGTTTGTGGCGTTGTTGCTGCCCTGCGTGATGTCGGAGCAGGCGGGCAACCCCCTGGTACCGGCCGCCACGGTTGACCAGCACGCCAGTCCGTTGCAGGCCGGCGGAAACATGGAGGGGAAGGAGGTCCGGTTCGGCGTCGTGAACTCCGCACTCTGGGCCACGGCCACCACCGCCGCTTCGAATGGGTCGGTTAACGCGATGCACGACTCGTTCACCCCGTTGGGCGGCTTGGTCCCGATGTGGCTGATGCAGCTGGGGGAAATCATCTATGGCGGTGTGGGGTCCGGTCTCTACGGCATGCTGCTCTTCGCCATCGTGACCGTGTTCATCGCCGGTCTGATGGTGGGACGAACTCCGGAATACCTGGGCAAGAAGATCGAAGCCTTCGAAATGAAAATGGCGTCGCTGGCCATTCTGATGCCCAACATCCTGGTCTTGATCGGAACGGGGCTGGCGGTCTCCACGGCGGCGGGCAAATCCGGTGTTCTGAATCCGGGACCCCACGGCTTCAGCGAGATGCTCTACGCGTTCTCTTCGATGGGGAACAACAACGGTAGCGCGTTCGGCGGGCTCACCGCTACCAATCCGTTTTACACAATCGCGGGCGGTCTCGCGATGCTGTTAAGCCGGTTCTGGTGCGCGATTCCCGCTCTCGCGGTTGCGGGCTCGCTGGCGGCCAAGAAGCGGATACCGGAGTCAGCCGGCACGTTCCCGACCCACACGATGCTCTTTGTGGTCCTGCTGGTGGGAACCGTGGTCCTGGTGGGAGCGCTCACCCACCTGCCCGGATTGGCTTTGGGTCCGATCGTCGAGCATCTCCTGATTCATTCCAGGTAGGAAGGTCATGTCCTCCCATACTACCTCGCTATTCCACGGGCCAATTGTTGGGCGTGCGGCGATAGACGCGTTCCTGAAACTCGATCCCCGCCATGTGATCCGGAATCCAGTGATGTTCGTGGTCGAGGTGGGGAGTGCCCTCACTACCGTGCTGGCGGTCCTCGGGTTTACCGGCCACGCAGACGACAATCCGTGGTTCATCCTTGGTGTCTCGGTCTGGCTCTGGTTCACAGTTCTGTTCGCGAATTTCGCCGAAGCCATGGCCGAAGGTCGCGGGAAGGCCCAAGCCGAAACGCTGCGTAAAGCTCGGCGCGACATTCTGGCCAAGAAGCTGCGCGATCCGGCCGATCATCTCGACTTCGTGAATGTGGCAGCGAGCACTCTGCGCGCGGGGGATGCCGTTCTGGTCCACGCCGGCCAGTTGATTCCGGGAGATGGTGAGATCATCGAGGGCGTGGCCTCGGTGGACGAAAGCGCTGTAACCGGGGAGAGCGCTCCGGTGATCCGGGAAAGCGGTGGAGACCGCAGCTCGGTGACCGGTGGAACCAAAGTGCTCTCTGACTGGATCGTCGTACGGATCACCGCCAACCCCGGCGAATCTTTCCTCGACCGCATAATCGGTCTCATCGAAGCCGCCAAGCGGCAGAAGACGCCGAACGAAATTGCCCTCGGCATCCTGCTGGCGGGACTGACCATCGTCTTCCTGCTTACGACCGTCACGTTGCTGCCGTTCTCCGTCTATAGCGTGGAGGCGGCAGGGCAGGGGACCCCTGTCACCATGACGGTGCTGACGGCGCTCCTCGTTTGCCTCATTCCCACCACCATCGGCGGTCTGCTCTCGGCGATCGGCATCGCCGGCATGGATCGCATGATCCAGAAGAATGTGATCGCCATGTCGGGCCGGGCGGTCGAGGCGGCCGGAGACGTGGATGTGCTACTGCTCGACAAGACCGGGACCATCACCCTGGGCAACCGGCAGGCCGTGGCCTTCGTGCCGGCGGCCGGTGTCAAGCGTGAGACCTTGGCTGACGCCGCACAGCTCGCCTCACTGGCCGACGAGACGCCCGAAGGCCGAAGCATCGTGGTGCTGGCCAAGGAGAAGTTTGGAATCCGTCAGCGGGACGTGCACGCGCTCGGAGCGCATTTCGTCCCGTTCACCGCCCAGACCCGAATGAGTGGCGTAGATCTCGATGGCCGGACCATTCGGAAGGGCGCTGCCGATGCGGTCGAGGTCTGGGTGAGGACCTCGGGGGGCGACCTGCCGGCTGATGTCCGGACCGCCGTCGAGGGCATCGCTCGCCAGGGCGGCACTCCGCTCGTCGTGGCCGATGGTCCCCACGTGCTGGGGACAATTCAGCTCAAGGACGTCGTGAAGGGCGGGATCAAGGAGCGGTTCACTGAGTTGCGCCAGATGGGGATCAAGACCGTGATGATCACGGGAGACAATCCGCTTACCGCGGCGGCGATCGCGGCGGAGGCCGGGGTGGACGACTTCCTGGCCCAGGCGACGCCGGAGGCGAAGCTCGAGTTGATCCGAAAGCACCAGGCGGGCGGACGGCTGGTCGCGATGACCGGAGACGGGACCAATGACGCTCCGGCTCTGGCTCAGGCTGATGTCGCTGTAGCGATGAACTCGGGGACGCAGGCCGCCAAGGAGGCCGGCAACATGGTGGATCTCGACTCCAATCCCACCAAGCTGATCGAGATCGTGGAGACGGGAAAGCAGATGCTGATCACACGCGGAGCGCTTACCACCTTCAGCATCGCCAACGACGTGGCGAAGTACTTCGCCATCATCCCGGCGGCGTTCGCCACGACGTATCCCGCACTGGGGGCACTCAACATCATGCATCTTGCTACCCCGGCCAGCGCCATCCTGTCGGCGGTCATCTTCAACGCGCTGATCATCATCGCCCTGATTCCGCTGGCGCTGCGAGGCATTCGCTACCGACCCATTGGAGCGGCCGCCCTGCTGCGCAAGAATCTCCTGGTCTATGGATTGGGCGGAGTCCTCCTGCCGTTCCCCGGCATCAAGCTGATTGACATGCTCCTCGCGGCCTTGCATCTGGCCTGAGCTGGAGAAGCCCATGCGTTCGGAATTTCGACCTGCCCTCCTGTCCCTGGCGCTCTTCACCATACTGACGGGAGCCATTTACCCTGCCGTGGTGACCGGCCTCGCCCAACTGGCTTTCCGGCACCAAGCCCAGGGGAGTTTGATCCGGGACGATGGGAAGCCACTCGGCTCGGAATTGATTGGCCAGCCGTTCGATGATCCGAAGTATTTCTGGAGCCGTCCTTCGGCGACGACTCCGGTCTACAATGGAGAGGCGTCGGGGGCTTCCAATCTTGGCCCTCGGAATCGCGCTCTGATTGAGGCGATCGCCAGCCGAGCAGCGAATCTCAGGCGGGCCGACCCGTCAGCCTCAGGCCCGATCCCGGTCGACCTCGTTACCGGATCGGGAAGCGGTCTCGATCCCCATATCACCCCGGCCGCGGCGGCGTTCCAGGCCAATCGGGTGGCACGCGCGCGCGCGCTCCACCCTGAGCAGATCCAGGAGCTGATCCGGCGCTATACCGAGGGCCGGCAACTCGGGTTCCTCGGCGAGCCACGGGTCAATGTCCTCCGGCTCAACCTTGCGCTGGACAGCCTGACTTCCACACCATGAGGTAATGAACGATCGCCGCCCGGATCCCGACCTCCTCCTCGCCCAGGTGAGGGACGCCGAGGCGCGCGCCAAACGTGGCAAACTCAAGGTCTTCTTTGGCGCCAACCCCGGCGTCGGGAAGACCTTTGCCATGCTGGAGGAGGCGAGGGTCAAACGGGCCGAAGGAGTAGATGTCGCAGTCGGGATCGTCGAGACCCACCGTCGTGCGGAAACCGAGGCGCTGCTGACCGGCCTGGAGCTCCTGCCGAGGAAGTCTCTCGAATACCGAGGTGTGGTTCTCCACGAGTTTGATCTCGATGCCGCGCTGACCCGTCACCCCACCGTCTTGCTGGTTGACGAGCTGGCCCACACGAATGCCCCGGGCTCCCGCCACGCCCGGAGGTGGCAGGATGTCGAGGAGCTGCTCGCCGCCGGGGTCTCGGTCTATACCACGCTGAACGTGCAACACCTCGAAAGCCTGAACGATGTGGTCGCGCAGATCACGGGAATTCAGGTGCGGGAGACCGTTCCCGACGCGGTATTCGATGCGGCGGACGAAGTGGAGCTGGCGGACCTGACGCCGGACGACCTGCTGCGCCGGTTGGAACAGGGGAAGGTGTATTTCCCCGAGCAAGCCGAGCGGGCTCGTGAAGAGTTCTTCCGCAAGGGAAATCTCATCGCGTTACGGGAGCTGGCGCTGCGCCGTGTGGCCGAGCGGGTTGATGCCCAGATGCGGGGTTACATGCGGGAGCAGGGCATCCGGGAGATCTGGCCCGCCGGGGACCGGCTCCTGGTCTCGATCGGCCCCAATCCCGCCAGCTCCCGGTTGGTCCGCGCCGGCCACCGGATGGCTTCACGACTCGCCTGCGAGTGGGTGACGGTTTACGTGGAGAATCCGGCTATTGGACTTTCTGCTGCCGACCGTGAGGCACTCGTCGCGAATCTGCGCCTGGCCGAGGAGCTCGGTGCTCGCGTTGCGATACTGCAGGGACGCGATACCGCGGAGGAGATCCTGGCCTACGCGCGGGAGCACAATGTCACCCGAATCCTGCTAGGAAAGCCCACGCATCCACGCTGGCGCGACAAGCTGCGCGGGTCACTGCTGGACGAGCTGGTCCGGGGCAGTGGGGACGTTGACGTCTATGTCATAACCGGGGAGGTGGAAGGAGAGGTTCCCCGCCGCCCGCCCGTGCTGACTCGACCTTCGCCGCTGGTGGAGTATGCCTGGGCCGGGTTGGTGGTCGCCGCCTGTACCCTTGCCGGGTGGGTCGCGTTCGGTCACTTCACGGTCACCGACATCGCAATGATCTACCTGCTCGGGACGGTGCTGGTGGCCAGCCGTTCCGGCCGGGGTCCGTCACTTGCCGCCGTGGTTCTGAGCATCGCGCTGTTCGATTTCTTTTTCGTCCCGCCCTATCTCACCTTCGCGGTTTCGGACCTGCAGTTTCTCTCGACCTTCGGCGTCATGCTCTTGATCTCACTGGTCATCAGCGGACTCACGGTCCGGGTTCGTGAACAAGCGAATTTTGCGCGTGAGCGGGAGAACCGGACCGCGGCCCTCTATGCGATGAGCCGGGAACTCTCTTCGGCGCAAGACAGGGCTCACCTGCTGGAGGTGGGGGCACGTCATCTCTCGGGAAGCTTCGCGGCGACGGTACAGACTTTTCTCCCCGACGCCGAGGGACATGTGGTCCCGCCAGATGATCAGGCGCCGGCCTATGAGCTGGATGATCGCGAGCGTGGGGTCGCTCAGTGGGTGTACCAACGCGGCCAGCTTGCGGGACTCGGCACGGATACACTGCCGGCGGCTAAGGCTCTGTACCTTCCTCTCCGCGCCAGCGATCACACACTGGGGGTCCTCGGCGTTCTGCCGGCCGATCCCCGGCGATTCCAGGAACCGACCCAACGGGAGCTGCTCGAGGCATTCACCAATCAGCTCGCGTTGGCCCTGGATCGTGTGACGCTCGAGCGGCAGACCAGGCAGAATCAGGTGGAGATCGAAGCCGAACGCCTGCGAACCGCGCTGCTGAGCTCGTTGTCTCACGACATGAGGACCCCGCTCGCAAGTATCACCGGCTCTGCCAGCAGCCTGTTGCAGGACCGGACGCTGCGGGAAGAAGTTCGTCGCGACCTGATCCAGACCATCCTGGAGGAGGCCAAGCGGATGAACCGATTGATCGGCAACCTCCTGGACATGATCCGGGTGGAAACCCAGACCCTGGTAGTACAGAAGGAGTGGCAGCCGCTCGAGGAACCCATCGGAGTGGCGCTGATCCGCACTGACGAAGTCCTCCAGGGGCGGGACGTTCAGGTGACGCTCCCCCCCGATCTCCCGCTGGTTCCTCTCGACGGACTCCTGATTGAAGAGGTGCTGATCAACTTGCTGGAGAACGCGGCGAAGTACACCCCGGCTGGGACGCCCGTCGACATCAGCGCGAAGGCGATAGATGGGGTTGTGACTGTTGATGTGGCCGATCGGGGTCCCGGATTGCCGCCGGGAGAGGAGGGTAGGATCTTCGAGAAGTTCTACCGCTCCGTTGGGTCTCCTGCGGGAGGCGGTGTCGGGCTTGGACTCACGATCTGTCGAGGCATCGTGCAGGCACACGGCGGCCGGATCTGGGCCGAGAATCGACCGGGTGGCGGTGCGGTCTTTCGCTTTACGCTGCCAATCGAGGGCACTCCTCCGGCGATGCCGCCGAAGGAGGTTGTGGCCCAGTCAGCCTGATCACCGAAAGGGACGTGGATGGCTTCACCGGCAATGGTGGTGCTGCTCATCGAGGACG